>NZ_JAMQUU010000026.1:0-71371 GCF_025594975.1 Turicibacter sp. T129
GTCGCTTATTCAATTTGTCTCATCGACTTTTATTAGTTTATCACTGTTGTCGAACCTTGTCAAACACTTTTTTAAACTTTTTATGGCGCGCCCAAGAGGAGTCGAACCCCTAACCTTTTGATCCGTAGTCAAACGCTCTATCCAATTGAGCTATGGGCGCTTATTCAATTTGTCTCATCGACTTGTATTAGTTTATCACTGTTGTCGAACCTTGTCAAACACTTTTCAAACTTTTTTTATGGCGCGCCCAAGAGGAGTCGAACTCCTAACCTTTTGATCCGTAGTCAAACGCTCTATCCAATTGAGCTATGGGCGCTTATTTAATTTGTCTCATCGACTTGTATTAGTAGTTTATCACTGTCGTTGAATTTTGTTAAAGCTTTTTCCTCAATCTATTATTGGCACTTTTATGAATCTTATACTACCTATTATGTATTATTACTATTTTCATAATAAAAAACCACTCTAAGGATAATTATTCTTAGAGTGGTAACTATTAATAAGAATCAAAATTGATTTTTATCTTTTTATGTTGTTGAGATCCCGCTGCATAAGCAATTGTACGAACTGCATTTGCTATCTTTCCTTGTTTACCAATAACACGTCCTAAATCTTCTTCATTAACCATGACTTGAAATAAAATGTATTCTGCCTCACTTGGAAATTCTTTTATACGTAGATCCTCTTGATGTTGAATAAGCGGGCGAATCAAGTTTTCAATTAATGAAATATAGTTCACCGTTGCTTTCATCATTATTTAGAGTATTTTTCGTTGTGGAATTTAGTCATAATTCCTTCAGCTGAGAATAAAGCACGAACTGTATCAGTTGGTTGTGCTCCATTACGTAACCATTTCATTGCTAATTCTTCGTTGATTGAAACGATAGCTGGTTGAGCAACTGGGTTATATGTCCCGATTACTTCGATGAAACGTCCGTCACGTGGACTTACTGAGTTAGATGCTACGATACGGTAGAAAGGTTTTTTCTTAGAACCCATACGAGTTAAACGTAATTTTACCATTATATATTCCTCCAATTATATTCAAATTTATACTGTTAAGTATTTTCCCTTAACACGACATTTATGATTATAACAGGATGAAAAAAAAGTGTCAAGTTTTTTTACTTAACACCTTTAAATTTATTTTATTGCTTCTAAAACCTCAGGTCCTAGTTCAATTTTCTGAATGCCATGAAGATTTTTAATTTTAGATATAATGCTATCTTTTTGTTTTTCATTAATATATAAGCACACATAATTCATCTTTTTCGAAACATAAACTACATGCCCAAATTGCGATAATTTCTGTTGTACACTTGATTTTCTTGTATACACAATAACTTGAATTCGTCTTTGATCCAATTCCTTTTCCTCCTAAAGTTTAGCGTGAACAAT
Organism: Turicibacter sp. T129; assembly: GCF_025594975.1. Taxonomy (NCBI): domain Bacteria; kingdom Bacillati; phylum Bacillota; class Erysipelotrichia; order Erysipelotrichales; family Turicibacteraceae; genus Turicibacter; species Turicibacter sp. T129. Next base: position 1,399 of record NZ_JAMQUU010000026.1, read on the forward strand.
TCCCGCTACCACATCCACATGCCTTATTCTTCTTTTCAATTTTGAATTCTATTGTTTGAGAGATATGTTTTGCTATTTCATCTAAAATTGATTGAATCTCTTTCTCACATGCTTTAAATGCTTTAATAGAAGGATTTTGAAACAAGTTAGATTTCGCCTCAATCAACCTTTCTGAAACGTCTTTATAGTCAGGATGATATTTACCTCCATATCTTTCTACATCTGCATAACTTACTTTTGCTTTTTCAAATTCGTTTATTAATTGAAGAATCTCTAGATTATTGTTTATTTCATGTTGTAGTTTTTTATAGGTTTGACAAATTGGAAGTGATAAGATTTCATCACCTATTGCTTCACATAATTCTATGTATTCACTATTATTTAACAATTTAACCACCGTCTTTAATTATATCATAACCCTATTATATTGACTAATTAATTGTATTTTACTAATCATCTCTTTTAAATGTGAAATCTAAAAACAAAAAATCATGTTAATTAATGAATCACTTATACAAAGGCTATGTTTTAAAATAATGTTGATAATTAAACTTAAGAAAAAAAGAGTCTTTCAATAAAATGAAAAACTCTTTTTATTTTCCTAAGAATCACGTTGGAGATATGGCTTATTCCTCAATTGCTTAAAAAGAAATATTTCAGCAAAAAATAAAAAATAAAGATAGTAGTACATAAATTTAAATTCAACTTCTTTTAAATATGAGTAAGTAAAACCATTTAAAAAATACAAGATAGTAAATATCAAAATGAAAGTAATGGGCAACTTTTTATTTTTAAATAAATTTGTTGCACAGCTAATTCCTATTAAAAACAAAAGTAAGCCGTAAAAAAGTTTATAAAAAGGATTCTCTATAGCAATGAGAATAAGTGGATATTGAAAAATAATCAGAAACAAAAAAATCATTAACAGGGGCATCAAAAAAAATATATTTATTAACCAAAAGTTACGAGGTAGCGAAGTCTTATTCCTTAAAGATTTAAAAAAGATATAACTTAAATATGGGGAAATTATATACAAATCAAAGTAAAATAAATACTTAAAAAGAATAAAAGCGAATAGGATAATAGCAACTCCTATTTCTCCGTGAAATAATCTTGGAACCTTAAATATTTCTAATGATGGGAATATTAGATTAAAAATGAAGATAAACGTTGGTATAGATGCTAATAACGGTAAAATTAAAGAAAATACTTTATTAGCAGTAGTTTTTAATGTCATTTCTTTCCCCCCTATCAAGATTTTATTATCCAGAAATAGTATACGATAATAACCATGAAATAACAATTAACAATTTTCTTAACTTTTTAATCTAAACAAACACAGGTTTCCTTGAAAGAATTTCTTCAATTAGAGTGCCTGCATATGTCGCTTGCGATTGAATATAAGCTTTCTGAATTTTCAGAAGTTCTTTTTCATCTTTAAAAAGCTCAATCCACTTGAACCATTTTAAGTAACTATTTAGATGCTTAGTTGAAACCCCTCTAAACTTTTGTAAGAAAGCTTTAAAATTACTATGAAAAGCATTGATATGTTGGATATGATAAATATCTTTCTTGTATTTTCCTGATGGAATGGCTTTATGTTCTAAATCTAATTGAGAAGCTAACTTTCCATATCCATGAGCGCTATCCGTACACAAAATAGAGTGAGGTGCAATATGACCTTCAAAGAACCGTTTTAGATTATCATATTTTACTCGTCCTGTTCCAAGCATACCAATTAAAATATTACCTGTTCTATCTAATGCTGTTCCAATACAAACTTGCTCATTTGATAATCCACGTTTACCAACAGATTCTCCACCACGTTTACGTGAGGGTCTTGGCATTGTAAATCGTTTGCTTTTAGAGTGGTTTCCTTTATAGCTATAACGAAGATAACACTCATCTGCTTCAACTAATCCGTCAACCTCTCCTGTTCCCATAAATGAACTGAGAGCATCTAAAATTTTATGTCGCCAAAAGAAAGCAGTAGCGATGTTGATATTACAGTGCCAAGCACATTGGCGCAAACTGTATCCTTTAATCATACATTCAATATAATCAATCCATACTTTTGTTTCTTTCTTTGAATAAGAAGTGGGTGTTTGCGTTTGTTGACTAAAAGATTTACCACAGTTACGACAAAGATAACGTTGATTTCCTTTGAATTTACCATTCTTTACGATATGGTCATCATGACAAAAAGGGCATTTATATTGCCCTGATGAGTATCTGGTTTCTTGAATTTCGGTTTGAAGTTTAGATAAATCTGATTTAAAGATTCTTTTTTCAACTTCAACTAATATTTCTGGTAAATCAACGGTTGCTACCCGATGTAAAAGTGCTACAATTAGTGACTTTGACATGAATTAAACTCCTCAAACATTTGTTCTATCACTATTATAATGGATAATTAAGGGTTCATTTATACAAATTTTGTGTAAAATATCAACACTCTTCTAAAACAAAGCCTATACAAAAAACGTCTAATTAAAAATTAGACGTTTTTTGTATACTTTGCTTCCCTTATCCTCGTCCCAAATGTGTTGCTGGAATTTCCTAAATATCTATTTATTATTAATCATTTTCAACATAAATTGTGCAAAATTAAGTTGTTTTTCAAATTTTTGAAGCCTAGTTGGTTGAGATTGTTTTTTTATTGTTTCAATCTCATTCACAAATTCTTGATATCTCTCCGGATTACGATTTAACTCCTTATACCATAACGGATACATTCGAATATAGTCTCGTTGTTCAATATTATTTACAATCTGATACATAATATCCATATCTTCATCTCCTAATCATCAAACTTTGAAAATAATCCAGGGAATGATTGTCTTTGACTTGCTGCTGCGCCTAAAGATGCACCAGCTCCTCCACTGTTACCACCTTGTAATGACTGGAAGATTTGTATAAATTTTTGAACGGTGCCCATTGTTTGTTGAACTTTATTCATATCCATTTTTTGAAGATATTGAAAAGCCTGTGTCATCATCTCTGCACCGGTCATCGTACTATTACCGGATGATTTTGTTTCGGTGTTTGTTTTTGCGTTGTTACTATTATTATTCGTAGCTGGCGTTGTCGAGTTACTAGATTCATTCGGAACTTCTTTGTATTTTTCCCACTGGCTATCTTCTTCGCCGTATAGATACCATTCTTCATAGATTGATTGCCATGTAGCTTTTCCATTTCGAACATCATATTTTAATCCTGGATATTTACGCACGAATTGTTTAAATTCATCTAATTGACTGTCCACTTTATTTCACCTCGCTACACTTAGTCACTATATTATATATAGTTTAACAATTATTAAGTGACTATAATTTGATTATTCTTAAGAACAATCGCCTCCTCTTACCATTATCATATGAAAAAAGCCTTAGTCTGTGACTAAGGCAATTAAGATATTTAAGCTTTAGGAAAAGGAACAACTTTCATTTTTAAATCGTGTTGCTTTTTCTCTTTTAATTTTTTTTCTTTAGCAGCTCTTTCCATTGAAATATTCAGGTAAATACCGATTCCTATGAAAAGAGAAACTAAACTGGAACCTCCATAACTAATAAATGGCAAGGTTACCCCAGTTAATGGAAATGCTCCACTTGCTCCACCTAAGTTAATAAGGGGTTGTACTAAGAAAATAGCTCCAATACCAATACTTGCAATTGAGCCGTAGAGCTCTTTACACTTGATAGCTGTGAAGAAGCAACGCATGGCAATGAAAAAATAAATGACCATAACGACTAAAATCATCCATACCCCTAATTCTTCTGCTAAGATCGTTGAGATCATATCATTGTGAGGTTCTAACACATAACCATATTTCTGTGTACTATTTCCAACCCCTACGCCGGTCATTCCACCTAAAGCAATCGCTGTATATCCCATGACATTTTGGAACCCTTTAGCATGATTAAATGGATCTTTCCAGACAGCAAAACGCTCTAATTGATAAGGAAATACTTTTGACATGATGATAAATCCTATTACTAATAAACATACTCCGAAGTAAAAGATAGGTTTAAACGCTTTCCATTTAACTCCTGTCGATAAAAACATAATCAGGCCTATAAATCCAATAATAAGAGCTGATCCGAAATCTGGTTGAATTAAGACTAAACCAGTACATAATCCAATGTAACAGATGACAAAAATAAAGCTTTGCCAAGTAATAGACCAATTAATCCCTTTACACGTTTTTAAATAATAGGTTCCTTTTCTCACACGATAATCTACTAACCAAGCGACTGCCATGATCATACCAATCTTTACAAATTCTGCAGGTTGTAACTTGAAGGATCCAATTCGAAACCAACTCCTTACTTCGGAGCTTTCAGATCCTCTTGCAAATAAAAGGGTTATAACTAAAAGAAACGGACAACCAATAACAGCTAATGGACTTAACCTTTTCAAAGTACGATATGGAATTGCTATAACACATAACATTGCTATTATTCCTGCAATCCCCATGATTAATGTTTTTATAAATAAATTAGAGGGATCGCCCTTTACTCCGTTATAGATAGAAATACTCGTAATACTATATACCATGATTAGACCTATTCCAAATAAGATGGCGACTAGAATTAAGGTGATTCGATCTATTCCCTTTATACGTTCAAAGAAATCAGTACTATAATCCTTTAATATTTGAAGTGGCTTTTTTTTAATTCTATTTTTTTTAAAATTCATCCAACCTCTCCTCCTAATGTAAATAACTACATATGCTGTAATAATATTCTATCACGATTAGGGCTTTAAAAAAACTTTATCTTTCGACAACAATTAGGTATTTAGCATGAACCAACTTTGAATTCGAGCGTATAATACAGTGTAATCAGGAATGAAGGAGGGATAAATGATGTACAATTACGGAACAGGATGTAACTATAACTACGGAGGATATATTGGTGGATATGGTTATGGTGGATATGCACCTGTTGCTTATCAAGTACCTACTACTAATGGAAGAGGTCACAATTTTGCTCTTATCCTCGTATTATTCATTCTATTAGCGATCATCGGATGTTGTGGTGGATTCGGTGGAAACAATACTGGCTGCGGTTTTGGATTCTAAATCATCCTTTGTAAACTGATTGAATCGTCAAAAATGATTAATAAAAAATATTAACCATTTTGAGCGTATTACGTATGATATATTGAGGTAATCATCTAAAGGAGGAAATTTAAATGTATAATTATGGATATAACTGCTATACACCTTGCTATTCTGGAGTTAACTATGGTGGAGGTGCTGGATATGGCGGAGGTTGCGGTTTCGCTTTCATCTTAGTATTATTCATCTTATTAGCAATCATTTGTAGCTGTGGTGGATTTGGATTCGGTGGAGGTTGCGGAAACGGCGGATGCGGTTGTGGATGCTAATCCATCCAATTCACTGAGTTAAATGACATATAGTGGGGTAAAGGCTCTCTTCCGAGAGCCTTTTTATTTTTATCAATGATTAAAAATATGTCTTTTTCCTAAAATTTATTAACCACTGTCGACATTTTTGCGTATGATATCTTGAAGTCAACAGAATGAAAGGAGAATATATATGTATAATTATGGATATAATTGCTATGCACCTTGTGCTCCAGTAGCACCAGTGTTAAATAACTGTGGTAGAGGTTGTGGCGGATTTGCCTTCATCTTAGTGTTATTCATCTTGTTAGCGATCATCTGTGGTTGTGGATGCTTCAACGGCGGAGGTTGCGATGGATTTAATAACAACTGTGGTTGTGGGTGCTAATTAAGTGCCCCTCCCTCTTTTAGAGGGGCATGTAGTGACTTGGTCCGTTTAATCATTTTTATTTGAATGATTTAGTTTGCACTAACCTTTTACTTCCTCTTACGTATGATATAGTGAGCCCTAAATAAAAAGGAGGAATTACTCATGTATTACAATGGAGTAGGTTATGGCTGTGCTCAACCTTGCGTACCTGTCGTACCAGTTGCAGGATATGGAGGAGGATGTAGTGGAGGTTGCGGTTTCGGTGGATGTTGCTGTGCTTTCATTTTAGTTCTCTTTATTCTAATCATCCTCTGTGGTTGCGGATGTGGCTTCGGATGTGGTGGCTGTGGTTGCGGCGGATGCGGTTGTGGCTATTAATTCATAAATGAATCATTCTAATTCATTAGAAATGATGAACGAAATTAATCAAACAGCGTATTATATATTAGGTGTACAAACAAGGAGGTATGTAAAATGTGCTGTGGAGAAAATAATTTTGGTAATGGATGTGCATTTTTCCTAGTTCTCTTTATTTTACTTGTTATTATCGGATGCTGCTGCTGCCGTTAATTTCTTAATAGTGTGAGTAAGGGAAAAGATAATTAATTATGATAAATAAGAGGTGTTTCGGCACCTCTTTTGTTTTATTTTAATTTCCTTTTTTGTCCCATTAGCCAAATAACTATTTGTTTGTTATAATAGAAACTAAGTTAGAATGGAGGGTTCTTAATGATCACTATGAAAGACATTATTCGCGAGGGACATCCAACATTAGCAAAAGTAGCTACTGAAGTACCAATCCCGTTAAGCAAAGAAGATGTTAAATTAATGAATGACATGCTACAATTTATTATTAACAGTCAAACACCTGAGATTGCTGAAAAGTATCAATTACGTGAAAGTGTTGGTTTAGCAGCACCTCAGTTAAACTTAGATAAGCGTATTATTGCTGTGCATACAGAAGATGAAAAAGGAAAACTTTATTCATTAGCATTAGCTAATCCTAAAATCGTTAGCTACTCAGAAGAAATGACTTATTTACCAATGGGTGAAGGATGTTTATCTGTTGACCGCGAGGTTGAAGGATTAGTTCCTCGTTACCGCCGCATCACTATTCAAGGGTATAATGCGAAAGGTCAACTAATTAAATTCCGTTTACGTGATTATGTGTCAATTGTCTTCCAACATGAAATTGATCACTTAAATGGTCATTTATTCATTGATCGTATTAATCAAGATCAACCTTTAGCACCAATCCCAAATGCAAAACCATTAGAATTCTAAAAAAAAGACCGATCTTAAATCGGTCTTTTTTAATGTACACGTTGTGGTTTCTTTACGTATAATGTCATTAGTTTTTTCTCAGCATTTTTATCTTTTCCATATGAGACTGCTTTTTCATAAGCCTCCATCGCATGATAGTCATCTGCTAAGTAATTTTCATAAATTACCCCCAGGTTATAATATAATTCACCGGCATATTTCACTGGGGTTCCTCGTTTTTCAATCAAGGCGTCTGCTTTTAAGTAATACAATTTAGCAGATTTATAGTCTGATAAGTGATAGAAGTAAAGATGGCCAATATTCACATAAGTACTTGGTGTTTGATCATCAATTTCTAACACGCGAAGATAGTAATCTAAAGCCGCTAAATAATTTTTAAAAATTTCTACATTTAAATAAGCGAGTGCATTTAGCGCTAAAAGGTTATTCGGGTTAATCTCTAAGACGCGTTCATAGTAGTGAACAGCTTGTTTATGGTTATCTAATTCAAAATCATAGATATTGGCGATTTCTAATACAAGCCCTTCTTCATTTTTAAAATAAGGTAAGGCTGAAATCAGGACTTCTACCCCACTCTTTGGATCGTGTAAGTCATGGGCATATAACGAGCGTAACCCATGATAAGAAACTAAAGAGTATGGATCGAGTTTAATCGCTTGTCGATAATATTCAATAGCTTCTTCATAAGCTTTGAAATGATGTCTTAAAATATGGGCATAGTTATGACAAACGAGTGTATTGTCTGGCTCTAATCGAAGTGATTCCTCATACGCTTCTTTCGCGTCATCAAATCGATCAGCACGAACGTAAGCATCCGCTAAGTTGGCCAGTGCTGTAGCGGGATTCGTTGATAAGCTCACTGATTTTTCAAAGTATGGAATAGCAGTTTCTGCATCTTGCTTATATTTAATATAAAGACAGCCTAAGTTATTTAAGTTACGTGCATGATCGGGCTCAAGCTCCTCTACTTTTTCGCTACATTTAAAAGCTAGTTCAACATCATCATTTAAATCAATGCAAAGTTCAGCTAAATTGAGATAGGCATCTACATACTTCGGGTCGAGGTCAATCGCTTTTTCATAACATGTGATGGCCTCTAACGGCTGATTTAAAAATTGTTCATATAAAATTGCTAGATTAAAATATAGCGTCGGTGAATCTTCATGATAGGTAATCGCTTGACGATAATACTTCTCTGCTCGTCTGTAATCTTGATACGATTCAATAGAAATAATGGCTAACGCATTATAGACAGCGGCTAGGTTTGTTTGACGATCGAGTTGCTCGAGAAGCAGGGATTCTGCTTCATCAAAGCGTTGTTCGTCTAATAGTTGTTCAATGTATTCTAATGGCGTCGGTTCACTCATGATGAATTGCCCTCTTCTTTCCTTATTATATAGTATTAAAATAAACCTAGTGTTTCACAGGCATAATAGATTCCATTTTCATCGATTCTTTTTGTGACAAAGTCAGCATGCGCTTTAACTTCATCGCTTGCATTTCCCATCGCTACTCCGATGTCAGCTAGTTGTAACATTTCGATGTCGTTATGACCATCGCCAAAAGCAATGATTTGTTCTGGCTTCTCTGATAAATGGTTGATTAATTGTTTAATTCCTTCAGCTTTTGATCCATTTAGTGGCACAATATCAGCTCCAAAACTTAACCAAGGAACGAAACGAAGGTCGTTTTTGAATGTTTCAGGTAGATGCTTGAAATCATCTGAGAAGTACCATGCTTGAAGAATAGCCTCTTTCTGATGAATGTTTTCAATGATTTCGGGTAATGGCATTGAAACCCGTTTAAACGATTCAATCACATCATCATTCATTCCTGTGACAGTTGATCGAGTGGCTGATAATAATCCAATGACCATCTCTAATTTATTTGCTTCTTGAATTAAATTTTCAACAACTTCAGTTGGAATGGCATTTTCATAAACGACTTCCCCATGATGTGTAATATGTTGTCCATTGGCCGTCACAAATGTACTAAACGGTAACTGTCTAATACGTTCGTCTACTAAAAATAAAGCACGTCCTGTAGCAACGGCTAATTCATGTCCCGCTTCTTTTAATTTTTGGATGGCCTCAATCGTGCTCACTGGAATTTGATTGATGTCACTTTGTAAGAGTGTACCATCGATATCAAATAAAATTAAACTTTTCTTCATCTTATCTCACATCCTTCATGTTAGTATGTCAAAATTTTGTACTGTTTCATTCATCATAGTAAATTTATTACATAATTTCAAGTCCTAATCTGTTATATTGACCCGATGTAATGGTATAATAAGTAATGTTGGTTGTAGACTTTAATAAGATTTTGATTTGAAGATTATTTTTTCGACCTTTTATGAATCTCGTGTTATAATGTTAGCAGGATGTCCAAACTAAGTTAAGGACCAGAGACGTTTTAGGGAACTATTAATTTGCGTAAAAATGGATTAATTTTTTTGAAGAAATAACAATTACATTTAATGAGAGGGCGTGTACTATGAGTCAACGTAAAAAGAGCTCTCACTTTAAGCCAAATGATGTGGCAATTTTCGCACTTGGTGGTTTAGGTGAAGTTGGGAAAAATATGTACTGTGTTCAGTACAAAGATGAAATTTGTATTATTGATGCGGGAATCAAGTTCCCTGAAGATTATTTATTAGGAGTCGATTACGTGATTCCAGATTATCAATATTTAATTGATAATCAAGATAAAATTGTCGGTTTATTTATTACTCATGGTCATGAAGATCATATCGGTGGGATCCCATTTTTATTACGTCAATTAAAACTTCCTAAAATTTATGCTGGTAAATTAGCAATCGGACTTATTAAAAATAAATTAGAAGAACGTAAATTATTGCGTCAAGCCAACATTGTTGAGTTTAATTCTGAAACGGTCATTAAATCAAAACACTTTACATTTGAATTCTTCCGCACGAATCATAGTATTCCAGATTCTTACGGGATTGCGATTAAAACACCTCATGGAACCATCGTTCATACAGGAGATTTTAAATTCGACTTTACCCCAATCGGACCACCAGCAGATTATGCTAAAATGGCACGTTTAGGTGAAGAAGGTGTCCTATGTCTTTTATCAGATAGTACGAATAGTGAATTACCAATTTTCACGATTTCTGAACGTCGTGTTGGAGAGAATTTAGGAGATACGTTTAAAAAGATTAAAGGGCGTATTATTATTGCGACCTTTGCATCAAACGTTCACCGTGTTCAACAGATTGTTGAGGCTTGTGTGGCTACGAATCGTAAAATTGCCATTTTCGGTCGTAGTATGGAAGCCACAATTAAAATCGGTTTAGAATATGGTTATATTCATTGCCCAGAAGATACGTTTATCTCAGCTAATGAAATTAAGCATTTACCACAAGAGGAAGTCACAATTTTATGTACTGGTTCTCAAGGGGAGCCTTTAGCTGCACTTTCTCGTATTGCGAATGGAACACATCGTCAAATTCAAATTATTCCAGGTGATACAGTGATTTTCTCATCTTCACCAATTCCAGGAAATGCTTTAAGTGTTGGTCGTACGATTAACGCGTTATACCGTGCTGGAGCTGAAGTTATTACTCATAGCCCATTAACGGATATTCATACATCAGGTCATGCAGGACAAGAAGAGTTAAAATTAATGTTAAGCTTAATGCGTCCAAAATACTTCTTACCAATTCACGGGGAATATCGTATGTTAAGTGTCCATGCTCAACTTGGAATGCAATGTGGTGTTCCTGAAGAGAATTGCTTCGTGATGAATAATGGTGAAGTCTTAGCGTTTAATCAACATGGTGCTCGCTTGGCAGGCCGTGTTCCATCAGGAACGGTTTATACTGATAATAGTGGTTTAGGAGATGTCGGAACTGAAATTATCCGTGATCGTAAAATTTTATCAGAAGATGGTCTTGTTATTGTAGCGGTTTCAATTAAACGCTCTGAAAAACGTTTATTAAACGGACCAAATGTCGTTTCTCGTGGATTCGTTTATATGAAAGAATCTGAAGATTTAATTAAAAATACGGAGATTGCTGTTCGCGAAGTTGTTTTACATAAATTACAATCTTCAAAACATTTCTCAACTGAGGAATTAAAGTCAGCGATTTGTGATGTGGTTTCACCATTCTTATTTAATAAAACACAACGTCGTCCAATGATTTTACCAATCATTATGGAGATTTAATCATTAGGCTCTCATCTTTCGGTGAGAGCTTTTTTCTTTCGTTTTTTAAGTAGCTTTAACAGAAAAAGCGTTGCTAAAAATAGCAACGCTTTTGTTTTATTTTTGAGTAATATTGGCCTTAACAACAGATACTGTATTGTAGTTTGCCACCTCATCTTGATATGTCTCGAGATTAATGGCAGCTGATCCACCTGTTGTATAAGCTGCTAAAACAACATCTTGATTTAATGCTCCACCATATTGTTCAATAGCCACACGGTTTTCAAAGTTGATAGCCGGTGCATCTGTTTTTACTGCTTTATATTCTGGATTTTTATCGTTTGTTGTTTTTTCTTTATCGACTTCCGCAATAGAGAAAATTGATTTTACATCACCTTGTCCGATGTTTAAGATCATATGAACAATTGAGTTTTTCTCCATTGTTTCTGTTGTATACGTCGGAATATCAATCGTATTGACTAATTCACCATTTTCATATTGTTCAACTGTCATGTTAATGTCATAAGATGATCCAGTTGGTAAAAGCATGGATGCAACAGTACTTTGGTTTGGTCCATAATCTGCTGACTCTAATAATAATCCAATAACTCCTGATACTTCTTGATTCACGATTTTAACGTCACCTTCTGGTAAATTGGCTGCTCCACACCCAGCTAATCCTACTGTGACAAGTAATGCTGAAACCATTAAGCCTACTTTTTTGAATGTCATATCTATCCCTCGCTTGAATCTTGAAACTAATTTTGATAATGAAGTTAGTATATCATAATCTGCTTGTTAGTTCTTTATTTTTTTGTGTACAGTATATATTTTTCACTTTTTTTCCACACCATATTCATAATTTTGATAAACTTTAAATGCTCCTAGATTAGAAGAAGATGAACTAATGTGCGCTATCAAATGAATGGATGAGTTGTTGATTAACTAAAAAGGATAAATTAGTAGCGGGTGCAATGAACAATTGCTTTAATTAAAGGCTCTATTATGTTTTTCTTCGATTAAATTGATCCACAATAATATCAATTAATCACTTGTTTGTGTTTTAACATAGAGAGTAAAAAAAGAGTCCATAAATGAACTCTTTTAGCTATGCAAAAGCCAGTGATCAAATTCACTGATATCTTTATTTTCTCCAATGACTAATAAGACATCGCCTTCTTTAATTTCTGTGTTCGCTTGTGGAACGACGATGTTATAGTTACGTTTAATAGCAGCAATGTTGATACCAAAACGTTGAGGAATATTTAAATCAATTAAGGTTTGACCAATGATAGGTCCCGCTGCTAGTAATTCAACGATACTATAGGTATCTGATAGCACTAAATAATCTAAAACAAAGTCGGATAACATTTGATGTGCTAGACGTTTTCCTGTATCTTTTTCTGGTTGAATGACTGAGTCAGCTCCAATTTTTAAAATTACTTTTTTATGATAATCATTCACAACTTTTACGGTTACTTTATTCACACCAATTTCTTTTAGCAGTAAAACTGTTAAGATACTTGCTTGAATATTTTGCCCAATTCCCACAATCACGTGGTCAATATTACGAATTCCGATACTTCTTAATGCTTCCTCATCTGTTGAATCTAAAATAATGGCTTGTGTTGCAATGTTAACATATTTTTTAATCACTTCTTCATTACAATCAATCGCTAAGACGTCTGCTCCTTGACGAGCTAATTCTTCAACGACACTCCCACCAAATTGTCCACACCCAATGACGGCAAATGTTGTATCTTTCTTGTCCATAAAAAATCCCTCTTTATTATTGGTCGTCCCTTTTTCACTTGAAGGTCGACGATTTATTTTGATCACCACGGATCAATTTTTTATATTCTAGATTATTTTAACATGATTAGACGAATTTTTCTATGCTATTATTGTAGAGTTTTTGTGCGTGTTTTAAATCAGCAGCATAAATAGTATCTTTAATCAAGCTCACTTTTTCAAACTAATCATCACCTTTTACTCTCAACTATATGTGCCAATTGGCGATTAGTTACCTATCTTTTAGTTTATCATTGATTTAACCGTAGATCACTGATTGAGATAACAAAGAGATAGATTATTATTTTTCTTACATGATTTATACTACAATCTATGTGAATGAAATCAAAGTGCTTAAGCATCTGATAAAAAACGTAGTAATAAAAATAGACTTCCATTTGGAAGTCTATTTTTTTAGATTAGTCATCTAATAACCAATGATTAAATTCAGTTAAATCTTTGTTTTCACCGATAACAAGTAATCTATCACCAGTAATAATTGAGGTATTTGCTTGTGGAACGATAATACTATTTTGGCGTTTAATCGCGGTAATATTAATCCTAAATCGTGTGGGAATATTTAATTCTATCAATGTATGATCAATCACTGGTCCAACAGCTAGGATTTCAATGATACTGTAGTTATCTGCTAAGACAATATAATCTAGAATCCGGTCTGAAAGCATTTGATGTGCGAGACGCTTCCCAGTATCTTTTTCAGGCTGAATGACGTTATCTACACCAATCTTTAAGATGACTTTTTTATGATAATCATTCACAACTTTCACTGTTACTTTATTGACGCCAATTTCTTTTAATAAAAGAGCTGTTAAGATACTTCCTTGAATATCTTGACCGATTCCAATAATCACGTGGTCAACATTACGAATTCCGATGCTTCTTAATGATTCTTCATCGGTTGAATCTAAGACAATAGTATGTGTCGCAATGTTGACATATTTTTTTATTACATCTTCATTTCGATCAATGGCAATGACGTCTGCTCCTTGGCTAGCTAACTCTGAAACGACACTTCCTCCAAATTGTCCGCATCCAATGACGGCAAAGGTTGTATTTTTCTTTTTCATAACTTTATTCCTCTTCATGATTAATTATTTATTAGTTTAACCTAATGAAGGGAATCTATGTGAAGAGTTTATCTTTTTTTACATCTTTTTCTTGTGCTCTGTTATAATAATGATGAGGTGATATGATGAAAGAACCATTTATTTTAAAGGAAAATCTATTGTTCATTGAATCATGGATGAATAAAAATGAGAATTTAATTGCTGGATTTACGACAATTAAGGGTGGAACATCGATTGATAAATTTGAAGGCTTAAATATTGCTTATCATGTTGGAGATGAACCAGAAGCCGTTTTAAAAAATCGTCAAGTGGTTGCTGATGCAATTGAGATGCCATTAGAAAAATGGGTATTTGCAGAACAGATGCATACAACCGCTGTTCATAAAGTGACATCAGCTGATTTAGGAGCTGGTGTTCATAGTTTTGAATCTGGAATTAAAGCGACAGATGGATTATATACAACAGAAAAAGACGTTGTGTTAGCGACGTTCTATGCGGACTGTACTCCTCTTTACTTCTATGCCCCTAAACATGAATTAATTGGAGTCGCTCATGCAGGATGGCGTGGGACAGTAGATGGCATGATGCATGAAATGTTACGTACTTTAAAAGAGGTTGAACAGATTGATGCGACTGATATTTATGTGGCGATTGGTCCATGCATTGGGCGTGATGCTTACCGCGTGGATGATACCGTGATTAATGAAGTGAAAAAATCAAAAGTTGAGGGTTGGGATGAAACATTTATTGAATTAGGAAATGGACAATATAAATTTGACCCTAAATTATTAAACTATAAACAAGCCATTCACGAAGGGGTTCCAGCTGAAAATATCGTGATGACTTCTTATTGTACTTACACAGATGAAGATTTATTCTATAGCTTCCGTAAAAATAATCAAACAGGACGCATGATGAACTTCATGTGCCTGAAAAAATAGTTAAAAAGACCAATTTTGTTGGTCTTTTTTTGTTATATTTAATTAAAGTTCAAGATTTTATTGATCATTTTTCATATATTAGCTTAATGTGATAATATGTCGCAAAAAGTATCGAAAAATAACGGAGTCTTAACATGAAAATAATAGTAAAACAGCTTGATAGAGCAATAAAAAGTATGACTATAAAAATCATCATATCTTTAAATAAAATTTTTAATTCATCCCAAAACTGAATGAACTATCAGATTAGAGTGATTCACTTTTTTGAATCAGTTCGATAGTATCTATTGATTCAATTCGGATAATTTTGAGTTTACGTTCACCTTTTTTAGTCGTGTATGAGATTTTCACCCACTCATCATCGGCCTCTAAGATAGTATAAACGCCATCATTACTTCCCCACAGCTCTTCTGTCTTAATCATACACTCTTGATTGATTAATGAATTTAAAATTTTTGACATACTCTCCTCTCCCTTTAATTGTCGCTTTAATTTCTTCACTTGATTTTCTAGCTTTCTAACTCGTCCAGGGTATCCTGAATAGGCAATCATAATGATAAAGCAAAGCCATCCCCACCACTGCAAGTGTTATCCCTCCTTTTATTTTGAACACGGATACTCATCTTTCAAGATAGAGTAGTAGCAACAGTCGATAAATTCTCCTTGACTATTTTTCTCTACTTTACGCAGTGTTCCTTCATAAGTTAAAAAACATTTTTGCATGACACGACCTGAAGCTGGGTTATTGACATCATGACGTGCCACTAACCGTTCAATGCCAATCTCATTTAAACAAAAGGGGATGAGCGCCTGAAAAGCTTCTGTTACGATTCCTTGGTTCCAATACCGACGTCCAATGCAATATCCTATCTCACCACATTCCTTTTCATCATCTACGTTCATTAAACTAATACTTCCGATTACCTCATGACTCTCTTTCAACTCAATTGCCCATTGATAATAGCGACTGTCTTCATAGCCTGCCACCCATGAATCAATAATCATTTCGCTGACTTCAATGGATGAATGCGTCGGCCATGTCAAATACTTTGTCACCTCATCATCACTTGTCCAGTTTTTAAACATATCATTAGCATCGGATAACGTAAAAGGTCTTAAAATCAGACGCTCTGTTTCAATCAGTTGTGTTCCTTTATGAGCTAACATTTACATTCCTTCTCTCTTTATAATTTTAATCAGTATACCACTTTTGGAATATAATGTAAATTACAGTAAGTTATCCACATCTATTATGACTTTTTATCATAAGTTATGATATGTTTGGGGAATTCTGGTAATTGATAAATAGCCTCTTTTAAAAATTCGGGGTAAATCATCACCTGATCAAGTCGGCTTAATGGTATCCAATCAAAAGACAAATACCAATCCTTATTCTCTTCCATTACAAAATGATTGGGACTACTTTCTAAAAATTCTTTTGGTAAATCGATAAGGTAATAAAAGCAAATTTCATGAAACGGCTCATTTAATATTTGTTCGTAAAAAAAGTTTTCATGAATCCAAAGCAAACGATTAACTTTTCCCTCTACTTGAAGTTCTTCTTTGATTTCGCGTAAAATAGCGCATGTACTCGTTTCATGAAGGTTCACACGTCCACCTGGTAAATAATAATGAGGAGCACGATGATCTTTCATGATGAGTAGTTTATTTTCATGAATCATAACCCCCGCCACTCGATAATTAAAGCGTCCTTCTTTTGTTTTAAAGGTTAAATCCATCCTATTCCCCTCCTGTAACATTCTATTATCTCATCTCTTCTGTTAATCCTTAAATGCTAATTATTTCTTTTTTACTTAAGATAACGGTCACGTTGTGTAAACATGAGACTAATTCATTAATAATCAGAGCTTCAATAAAGTTTCATTCGTAAAACTCGCCAGTTCCTAATGAGGTCGTTTGTGTCTTTGTAGCGATAATTTTGAATCCTTGAGCTTCATAACAACGAATGGCACGTTTATTCCAAGTACGAACTTCTAGATGTAGCGGTTTCTGGCCATAACGACGGATACTTTCTTACTTAGCCAATGCAATAATTTGTTGACCGATTCCCTTCGAGCAGTAATCTGGATGAACACCAATCCCAAAGAAGACATGCTCATCTTCATTTAATAAATTGACAAAACCAACTAACTTTTATAAACAAATTATTTAAGCCCTACCAATGGAAGATACCTAAGATCTTAATCTTTGGACCCACCCTTCCTCACACATCTCTTCCCATGATGATAAATTATAAAGATCGTAAGGTGCTTCATAGCACCAAGTACAAATTTGCTTCGCGAACTCTTCTGTTAATTCGGTTTGTTTAAGTTTCATAAAATCTCCCCCTTCAGTAGATTCCTTATTTTACTATACGCCCTCAAACTTATCCACACCTATTATTTAAACTTAACATAAAAAAGACAGCTCCCGCTGCAGAAGGAGCTGTCTTTTTTGTTATTCATTATAAATCGCTTGATATTCTGGCATTTGTCTAATGTCAGACAATTCATCATCTGTTTTCATATACTCAATTAAACTAGGACTTAATTGAGTTGAAAATTTAATATCTTCTAACGCCTTTTCATTCTCGTGTAATAAGGCATAGCAACACGCACGATTATAATAAAAAACTGAAACCTCAGGATTATATTTAATCCCCTCGGTATATAACGCGATACTCTCTTGATAATCTTCAAATACTTCTTTATATAAAATAGCTAAATTTAAGTATGTGAATGAATACTCTGGATTGCTGTTTAATGATTTACGATAATAGCGAATAGATTCTTTAATTTGTCCTAATTTTCGGCAGGCCACGCCTAAATTAAATAGTGCCATGTAATCGGCTGGATCGACTTGATGCGCACGATAGAAATAATGATAAGCTTTTAAGTTCTTATCTTCAGCCTCATAGATACATCCTAAGTTAATATAAGCATAATAGTAGGCTGGCTCAATTTCAATCGTTTTCTCATAATGATAAATAGCTTTTTCATTTTCTCCTAATTCATCATAGATATTAGCTAAGAAAAAATGTGCAGCCTCATAATTCGGATCAAGTTCAATTGTTTTTTTGTAGTAATAAATGGCTTTCTCATAATCTTCATTATCATCATAAATCGTCGCTAATCCATAATAAGAGGTTGGAAACTCTGGATCTAATTTAATCATGTCATAAAAGAGCTGAATGGCGTTTTTCTGCTCATCAACTTCATCATATAAAAAAGCTAATTCAAGCATTAAATCTAAATCCTCTATTCCAAAGGGTGTTTGGTAGGCATTAATAAAATGTTCTAATGCTTTTGAAACATTCCCGAGCTCTAAATAGTGTGCAGCCACTGTTTTTTGATTTAAATAGTATTGGTAAGTTTGTTCTGGCATTAGATCCCCTACCTTTCTTCTTAACGATTAAATGTTTGGCGAATCAAGGCATCGCCTGTGCTTACCTCTAAATAAATGACCTCTAACTCATCAGTTTCAGCTGTAATAATGGCATACGTCTTCTCTTTTGTATTGCGCGGTAAAACGACACTTCCGGGATTTAAGAAGAGAATGCCTTCATTCATTTCTGCTCCTATACAATGAGAGTGGCCATAGCAAACGATGCTAGCTCCAACTTCTAAAGCTTTATAGTAAAGACGTTGCATTGAATATTTAACATCATACTGGTGTCCGTGTGTCATAAATAAGGTTTCTCGATGATTGAGTTTCTCAACACGATGAAGAGGATACTGCTGATCGAGGTCACAATTTCCACGTACGGTTAAGTAACCTTGAATGTCCGGATGATTACTCATGAGCTGAGAATCTCCACAATGAATAAATAAATCTGCGTCGTGTAAATGGCGCTCACGAATGAGTTTTAAACTTTTTACATCCGCATGACTATCACTAACAACTACGATTTTCATGGCTCATCCCTCTACACTAAATTCATTAAAATAGTTTGTAATTTCGCAAAGGCATCCGCACGATGGCTTAATACATTCTTTTGATGCTTCGGAATTTGTGCCATTGTCTTTTCAAGTTCCGGTAAGTAGAAGATTGGATCGTATCCGAACCCTTCACTTCCTAAACACTCTGTCAAGATTTGTCCTTCACACGTTCCACGAACGACTGACTCCTCTCCTTCAGGTGTCACTAAAGCTAATGCACAAACAAAGCGAGCCCCACGTTGTTCAGTTGGAATACCTTCTAACTCACTTAATACTTTTTTAATATTCGCTTGATCATCGCGGCCTTCTCCTGCATAACGCGCACTATAAACGCCAGGACGTCCATGAAGTGCATCGACTTCTAAACCTGAATCATCAGCAATCACAACTTGATTAAATTGTTTCGCAATTGCACGCGCCTTAATTAAGGCATTCTCTTCAAACGTTTCTCCGTCTTCTACGATATCTTCGATTTCTTCAAAATCAAGTAACGATTTGACAGTAATATGATATTGACTGAAAATGTGTTCAAATTCTTTAGCTTTTCCAGCATTTTTAGTAGCAATAATAACTTCTTTCATTCTCTAGACTCCTTAGCTAATTTGTTTTTGCATCGCGATTAATTGTTGAATTCCTTGACTTGCTACGTCTAACATTTCAAGTAACTGTGCATGAGAATACGTTGCTTCCTCACCTGTTCCTTGAATTTCAACAAATTGACCACTTTCTGTCATAATCACGTTCATATCCACTTCAGCTGCTGAATCTTCTTCATAATTTAAATCTAAAATGACTTCACCATTTAAAATTCCAACCGAAATGGCGGCTAAATATTCTTTTAATGGGGACTCAGCAATCGTTCCATCAGCCACTAATTTATCAAAGGCTAATTTCATCGCTACCATTGCTCCTGTAATCGATGCAGTACGTGTTCCACCATCGGCTTGAATCACATCACAATCAATCCAAATTGTACGTTCTCCTAATTTTTCTAAATCAACAGCTGCACGAAGTGAGCGACCAATTAAACGTTGGATTTCCATCGTACGGCCACTCACTTTTCCGCGTGCTGCTTCACGAATATTACGTGTATTAGTTGCGCGTGGTAACATTGAATATTCAGCTGTAATCCAACCTTTTCCTTGTCCACGCATAAATGGCGGTAACTTATGTTCAATGGTTGCCGTACAGATTACTTTTGTATTTCCGAATGAGACAAGGACGGCTCCTTCAGGATTAATTATATAATGGGGAATAAATTCTACCGATCTTAGTTCATTATTCTTACGTTCGTTTGCTCTCATATTTATCACCTTACTTGATTAAAACTTTCATCCCCTATTATAACATAATCTCTTTTTTATTGGGCTTCAATTAATGATTCAAAATCGAATCGACTCGTTGGTACCGCAATAGAATGATCTACCTCATCCATCACTTTAATGTTTCCGTTGATTGAAACCGAAACCATTTCAATATCATCTAATTCCGTTAATGTCATCACCAATTGTTTTAACATCGTTGATGAAACTTTTGTTTGTTGACTGTCATAGTATAACTCAGAACTGAAATTTAATGAAACTAATCCATCACTAATGACTGGATCACTCAATAATGTCGTCTCTTGATCAAAAACACTCACATAATTTTGATTCACAGGCCCTTGAATTAAAGCAGAGATAGCATAAGTAACTGGATCAGTTGAAGCTGGAATAAGACGTGTGACTGGAACTAGCAATCCATCTTTACTATCATCTGTTACAAAATAAAGCGTCACAAGCTGCGTTTCATCAAAGTTTGTTGTATCTAATTCTAAATTAATTCCCATTGATCGGTCAAGTCCACGACTGACTGGCAATGTTCCATTTAAATTAGACACAGGTTCCCCATCAATCTCAAACTTCACTTTATCGACATCAACTAATTCAGTATACGTCCAAACAAGAGAAGATAACAAATCTTGTTCTTCATCAGCTGTATAATCTAAAAATTCCGGTGAGACATTCAGTGTCAGGACCCCATTTTCTAAGTGGTAATCATTTAAAGTAGCCGTAGGTGAGACTAAAGAAGTGGTTCCAACAGGCAGCTGATTTGATTTAGTTGTTAAGATTTCAAATATTGCTTGAATTGGATTACTTTCTTCACCTTTTTTTACGTATGTTTTGACAAGATTGTCTGACTCATGTAAGGCATAAACTGCATAATACTCTTCTGACGAATAGACGATTTGTTCTTGCGATGTTTGTTCACTCATCGTATTGACTAGGTTTCTTGCTGCAGGATCTTCAGATCTACTAGCATAATAAATAAACAACATTGCGAGGACTGGTAATGTTAATTTTTTTACCCATTTCGTTTCCATTTCTTTTCACCTCTTCTTAAATATATAGCTACTATATGAAGGGGTAAAAAAAAAGATAACCTTTACCGCAAGTTATCTAAAGAGTCGAGAATAGATGTCAATTCTTTAAATCATTCGATAAAAATTATCTTGTTCGTTGCATGGTTAGCGATTATTCATGATATTTTGATAGTTTTCTTTAAATGGATATTTCTCATTCGATAAAATAATTGATTTAAATTTATAAAAAATATTATGTAAAACAAGCGCATCCACAATCGCATCATGAATTTGTGTCCCCGTAAAAATTTCATAACTTTTAATGGCATTATATAGTCCAATATCTTGACCAATTTGGTAATATTGTCGATGAACACGTTGTAAATCAATAAGTTGATCGGTTTCAAATAAAGGCTCAACCTGATTTAATAAATAAGAGTTTTCTAGAATGAAACCATCTGAAACTCCCCAAACCAAGAAGATTGGGTTATATCGTGCAATAACTTCTTTAATATAATCATAGAAGTCTTGATAGCTCATTCCATAAGCTATCGCTGATTCGGTAATTTTTAAGAATTCTTGTGTTTTTCCTGAAACATGCGGGAATAAGGTTGGTTTCACATAAGCAGAGAATTTCTCTACTAGATTTCCTTCTGCATCTGCAATGATTAAACCGAATTGAATAATTTCAGGGTGAAACTTCATCCCTCGGTATTCAGGACCACTCATCGAAAACTCTAAATCTAAAAAGGCATAATAGTTCGAATCTAATAACGTATTAATTGTTTGTCTTAATTCGTGCTTAATAACTTGAGGATTTTCAGCTTTCTTACGATTTTCGTTTTTAATCGCTGTAATCGCAAAATAACTAGATTTTCCAATTTTGAATTCCATTGGGTTATACGTAAACTGAAGAAAATCTCCAGGTTTATATTGATATTTAATAACATTAAAATGTTTGGGCGTAATATAAAAATGAATCAATTGCCCACCTGTATGTAACGAAATACGCGGAATCGATAAATTCAATGATTGAATTTTCCCTTTTAATTCTTTACATTTTTGCATCGTTAACTCAAGATGATTAATTTTCTTCTTCCCACTTAAGCTATATTGCACGGACTGTCCAATCATGGACGTTGATACCGTTAGCTTAGGGTCGAATGAAAACCACGTCTCATTCATTAAGATTTTATGTTCGTCTAAATTTATTTTTAAAATCACTCCGGTATGTCCGAGCATTCTGACCACTTCCATCAAACAGTTTCATCATATCTACATGATGCCTTAAACTTTTTTCTTTAAAATTACTGAAGTTTAAATCTTCATCATTCTATATTATTATAATACACTTTCTCCCTTTAATCTACTCGCACATTATTTTTTTATATTCTCACAACCTCTGAGTAATCATTTTTTTCGACGTCATTAATGACGTAAATTTATATACGTCACGATAAATTTTCTATAGGGAAAATTTTAAGCCCTATCAGTGGTGGATTCATTTCGGTTAGAAATGGTCCATGATCCATCGTTACTATAGTCCGTCTTAATATCCAAGTATTTTAAGAAATAAGCTTAACTTGAAATATCTAGTTTTTTCGCTTTACATATAGATAAAATTTTAAATCTGGCTGATGATTTCAAAGCTTAACCTACAATAACTACCACATTTAACTCCTAAATCTAGTCGTCATTCCATGAAGCTCATCTATTTCAAAAAGGGATAGCATTTGTTGATTAATAATCTATTATATGCTTTGAATAATTAGCTTTATGACTGGCTAGCACCTCCCAACCCATCTTTTATAAAAAATTAAAACAGTGATAACTATTGACCATTACTAGTTTGCTGTTGTTTTAATAAATCTAAAATTTGTTTCATTCGATCGAGTAGCACACCGAATCCATATAAAAATACAATCAAAATGATATGAAGCGCAATACATGTCACCATTTGATTTCCAAGTCCTAAAATAACAACAAGCATCACTAGACTTAATAATTGAAAAAACTGTCCCAACGTCATTAAAATTCCTCCACCTAACAATGATAACCTTATTTTATCATACACTTACCTAAGCAACAATCGAATAACTAATAATTACTTGATATAAAAATACGTAAAAAAACCACCTTTAAAGGTGGTGATTTTTATAGTTTAATGACACCCAATCTTAATAGCTCAATAATAGCCTGTGAGCGTCCTTTGACGTTAAGTTTTAAGATCACATTTGAAATATGATTTCTAACCGTTTTTTCGCTAATTTTCAACTCCTCAGCAATTTCACCCGTAGTCATATTGTGAACGAGTAAGTCGAAAATTTCTTGTTCTCTCTTCGTTAAAATTGACTGACCTTTGTTCAACCTTTCTACCCCCTATTCTTTTGAGGTAGTCATTATCCTCGTTGATACGACGGTTATTGCCACCGTATCTAGTATATCTTATGTATCAAGTCATGATTAGTGCCACCTAATCAGTCAAAACCGTGCTAATTATTATTGTTTTTTCTGTAGTTCTTCTCCAATAAATAGTTTCACACGACGAATGAGTTCTGGAGCAAATCCAAGTTGTTCATAGGCTGAGTCATCTGCTTCTAGCATCTTTTCAAGTGATCCAAAATTTTGAATTAATAATCGTTTTCGTTTAGGTCCAATGCCTGGAATCTCATCTAAAATCGATGTTAATTGACGATTTTGTGCCGTTTGATGATGAAAACTTAAAACAAAGCGGTGAACCTCGTCTTGAATACGGGTTAATAAATTAAAAACATTTTCTCGACCTTTTTTCTTTAAATTAATTTCTTCCATATCACGACCATCAAGTAAAAACGCTGTTCGATGCTTTTCATCTTTAACCAATCCCACAACCGGAATAGATAGATTTAATGATTCAAGTACTTCCATCGCAACATTCACTTGTCCTTTTCCACCATCAATGACGATTAAATCTGGAGCTGGTAATCCTTCATTAAGTACTTTGAAGTAACGACGATAAATAACCTCTTTCATCGCTTGATAATCGTCACCTTCTGACGTCGTCGTAATTTTATATTTACGATACTCTTTCTTATCTGGACGACCATCCGTGAACACAACCATTGCCGAAACGGTATCCATTCCTTGATGATGAGAATTATCAAAGGCTTCAATTCGATGGGGCGTTGGAAGACTTAATAACTCCCCTAATTTTTCAACGGCTTTTAACGTACGTTCTTCTTGCTTTTCAATCAATTGAAGTTTTTCATTCAGCGCCATCTCTGCGTTCTTCATCGCTAAATCAACAAGTTCTTTTTTATCTCCCTGTTTTGGAACCATCACTTTCACATCAAGCAACTGAGACAATAACTCTTGATCTAATGTTGAAGGAATAAAAATTTCTTTTGGCTTTAAGGTATTATTACTTTGATAGAAGCGTCCAATAAACGTTAACACAGCTTCTTCGACATCATCGATTCCGTCAAAAATCGATACTTCACGCTCAATCACTTTTCCTTGACGAATAAAAAAGACCTGAACGCAGACTCGTCCCTCAACTTCAGCATAACCAAAGACATCTCGATCAATAAAATCATTTAATGTCATCTTTTGCTTTTCAACGGTTGCTTCAATATGAAAGATTAAATCGCGATATTCTTTAGCACGCTCAAACTCTAAATTTTCAGCTGCTGCTTCCATTCGTTTCACTAAATCGGCTTTTACCTTTGAATAGTCACCTTTTAAGAAGCGGGAAATTTCCTCAATATACGGTTTATAATCTTGGGTTGGGATTTCATATTCACACGGTCCTAAGCACTGATGAATATGATAATAGAGACAAACTTTTTTCGGAATCGTATGACATTTTCTTAATGGGTATAATTTATTTAATAAACGAATCGTTTCATTAGCTGCCGTTGCATTTGGATAAGGTCCAAAATACTTTCCACCATCTTTTTTTATTTTTCGTGTTGTTACGAGTCGTGGATGGGTTTCATTCGTAATTTTAATATATGGATAGTGCTTATCATCCGTTAACATTATATTATATTTGGGATCATATTTTTTGATTAAGTTGATTTCTAAGACGAGCGCTTCAAGTTCACTCGATGTGATAATATATTCAAAATCGACAATTTCACGAACTAAACGTGCCGTTTTTCCATTATGTGAACCTGTAAAATAGGATTTGACACGATTTTTTAAACGTTTAGCTTTTCCCACATAAATGACTTGACCCTTAGCATCCTTCATTAAGTAACATCCAGGATTCATTGGTAATAAAGATAGTTTATCTTTTAATAATTGATTCAAGCGTTTCACCTCTTACTTCCTTTGAAACGTTATCGTTTTGCAATAAAAAATCCTAGTCTTCATTTATTTTTAAACGAAGATTCCTAGGATTAGTTTGGCTCATTGCCCACATCATTATTTCAGATTATATGATAAAAACGAACGTTCTTCTTGACCATTAATTAAAATATAAGTGACCTGGTCTTGCTTATAAATTTTCTTCATTGAATCATAAACCTTCACTTTATACTCTTTTCTTCCTTGGCCATCTTCAATAATATCATAGTAAAGCTTTAACTTTCCATTTGAAACATGTAACTCATATAACTCATATTTTTGGCTTGATTGGGGAATGGCAACTGTAATATGATCATCATTATTTCGCTTCACCTGTTTATAGAACTGTTCTAATCGAGAAAGATTAATAATTTTAGTCTCAGCTTGGATGACATCTCCATCCGTTTCTCCTTGCATGACATCATATGTATCATGGGCATTCACTTGTAAATTAAAATCTCCCCAAATAAAATATCCGCTGAGTACCACTAACACTATTAAAACTCCAAAACTAATACTTGTTTTTTTCACCAAATCCCACCACCTATTATGTCAATTATGGTGTTATTTTATCATCTTTTTTATGTCGAAAACAAGAGAATGCTCAGTTTTTTAATCTGATTATTGGAATCTTAATAAATCCTTATTCAAAATCAAATCAGAATAGTATAAATCTTGTACAGCCACCTTTTCTAGTGACTCACAAAAACTTTGATCAACCAACTCACCTGAATCAGAACGTAGGCATGTTGAATCAGCATATCGATACTCACTTCCAATAAAACTTCCATCTCGTAACACAATCAATTCACGACGATCAGCGGCAAATAAATCCTGTCCAAAATTGATGTACGCATTCACTGGTAATCCAACTAAATTTAAAAGTGTCGGCTTCATATCAATCTGTCCTGAAACCGTAGAAACCACTTCTCCTTCTTCTTGATTCGGCAAATGAATAATAAATGGCACGCGTTGTAAATCTAAGTGTCGATTTAATGTAATTTCTTCTTCCTGAAGTAATATCGCTAAATCCTCATAATAACTTTCTGATAATCCATAATGATCACCATACATCACAATTATTGTGTTGTCATAAAGGCCACTTTCTTTTAAGTTCGTGATAAAAGATTTGAGTGCTTCATCTAAGTAACGAACGGTCGTAATATAGTGGTTTACAATCTCATTATTTGTCTCTCCTGGCGAAATGTACTGATACTGCTCTGGAATTTCAAATGGATAATGATTCGTGAGCGTTAGTAACTTTGCATAAAAAGGTTGGGGCAGTCCTTTCAGATAATCTAACGTCTGTTCAAAGAAAGCTTCGTCGGTTAATCCCCATCCAAAACTATTTTCTTCGTTGACTAAAAACGCAGATTCATCAAAGAAATGATCAAATCCAAGTGCTTCATACATCGTCTCACGATTCCAAAACTCCTTCTCATTGGCGTGAAAGACAGCCGTATAATAACCTTGCCCCTTCAAAATAGAAGCGAGACTTTCATATTGATTTTGCGATTTCGCATAAAAAGCTGATCCACGATCAGCAGCATATAATGAGTTTTCAGTAATAAATTCAGCGTCTGATGTTTTCCCTTGTGACGTTTGCTGATAAAAGTTATTAAAATAATAACACTCTTGAATGAACTGATTTAAAAATGGCGTTACCTCTTCCCCATTGACTTCTAAATTAATTGCAAATTCTTGTAACGATTCCAATGAAATGACAATAATATTTTGATCTTTTGCCACTCCAAACAACTCGGAATTAGGGTTAATTTGATTGGATTTGACATAGTTACTCACTTCAATAAATTCATTATTCTCAGCAAGCGCATAGTCAATTGGTGTGGTTAAACTTAAATAAATATCATAAAGGCCATATTGATAGATGCCCAACGTTTTAATCATAACTTCACGATTATATGGAACGTTAAACATCGGTAATCCACTCAAATACGATAACCCAAACGTTAAAAGATAAGCTCCAATCATTGAAATAAAATATTTCTTATAAAAGTGAGGAGTACCCTTAGTTGAATCTTTTAGTCGTCGGTTTGCTACCATTAAAATAGGTAAGTTCATAATTAGAAATAATACTTTAAAATCAATTAAGTTCATCACACTACTTCCTAACCCTCCTGTATTATCCATTTGAAGTAAAATAGGTAGCGTCATGATATCATCATAAAATTTATAAAACAATGTATTTGCAATCATAATGACTGAGAAAAGCGCTGATACTCCGATAATTGCAAAACTTCTTTTTGAGGGTTTTAAAAAATAGATTGATCCATAAATTAATAAGATAGGTCCAATTGAATTAATAACAATTAAGATCTCTTCCCCTAAAGATACCAACGATAGTCGGAAAAAAAATTTATAAACAATATATGTTTGTAGCCATGTCATGAAACTAGCGATAAACATTAATTTTTGATTTTTAGTTAAACTCATTGTTTGTTTCCCCCTTATCTACTTAAATAATCTACCATAATAAGGATTTATGTCAATATTTCTCTTTACTTATGCCTCACTCGAGAACTTAAAAAGCATTGATCTCATCATATTTTAATCTTTTTTTACTACCCTAAAATGCAAGCTTAATTAAACAAAATTGTTAAAAAAGTTTGCATTTGATGAGAAATGGTCGATTTGAAAAATCGTAAACTTTGTCAGATTATTCTAATATCATTCTAATAAATGGTTTTAAAATAACGCTTTCGGTTCATTTAGTGTTGGTAACATATTATTGTACAAAATAATATGTTACCGATTGAGCCCTCCCTAATTCAAATTTTCTGTCAAATAAAAATGCTTATAAGTATTACTTCTCCTCTTCTATCTTCATTTAAAAATGATTGTTAAATTAGCTTAATCTTCATCCATATACCTCTGCTATTTCTCACAAAAAAAGAGCCACCTCATTTTGAGATGGCCCCTTTCACCTAATATGATTACATTTTACCTTGACGGCGTAAATCTGCTAACATCATATCAATTTTATTACCATATTCAATTGATTCATCAATTTCAAAAATTAAATCTGGAACTTTACGTGTCGACATACGTTTCCCTAACTCACTACGGATAAATCCTTTTGCACGTAATAAGGCTTTTGTTGCCGCTTCACGACGATTTTCTCCACCTAAAACAGAATAGTAAATCTTACAGAATGATAAGTCACTCGTTACTTCTGCTCCTGTTACCGTAACAAATCCCACTTTTGTATCTTTAATTTCATTCATGATGATATCCGTTACATCACGTTCAATTTGTTTTGAAAGTTTTTGTACTCGAATTTGTGACATCCTGAATCACCCTTTTTTATATAATTCCGTTTATTAAGCGCGTTTTACTTCTTCCATTACGTACGCTTCAATGATATCTCCTTCTTTGATATCGTTGTAGCGTTCGATTGTGATACCACACTCATAACCGTAGTTAACTTCTTTAACTTCGTCTTTGAATCGTTTTAATGAACCTAATTCACCTTCAAAGACGACGATTCCATCACGGATAACACGTACACTTGCATTACGTGATACAGAACCATCTGTTACATAACATCCAGCAATTGTACCAACTTTTGATACCTTGAATGTTTGACGAACTTCTAATTGTCCTGTTACTTTTTCTTCGAAGATTGGATCTAACATCCCTTTCATCGCTGCTTCGATTTCTTCAATCACTTTGTAGATGATTGAATGTAAACGAATATCTACCCCTTCGTTAGCTGCTTGCTGACGAGTCGTTGATGATGGACGTACGTTGAATCCGATGATGATTGCTCCTGAAGCTGCCGCTAATGTTACGTCAGTTTCAGTGATTGTTCCAACTGATGCACGGATAATGTTAATTTTAACACCTTCAACATCGATTTTTTGTAATGATCCACTTAAAGCTTCAACTGAACCTTGAACGTCACCTTTGATGATAACATTTAATTCTTTCATTTCTCCTTCTTGGATTTGAGAGAATAAGTCATCTAATGAAACGGCTTTACCTGGTTTATTTCCAAGTTCACGAGCATTTGCTGTACGTTGATCAGCAATTTGACGTGCTTCTTTTTCACTCGGGAATACCATGAAGCGATCTCCTGCTTGAGGAACATCATTTAATCCAGTGATTTCGATTGGTGTTGATGGTCCTGCAGCTTCAATACGTTGATTTAAATCATTAACCATTGCACGAACACGACCGTGAGTATTACCTACAACGATAGCATCTCCAATACGTAATGTTCCATTTTCAACTAATAATGTTGCAACTGGTCCACGACCTTTATCTAATTTAGCTTCAATCACTGTACCTGTTGCTAAACGTTTAGGGTTCGCTTTGTACTCGTTCATTTCAGAAACTAAATTAATCATTTCTAATAAGTCATCAATTCCTTCACCTTGTAAAGCAGATAACTTAACGTAGATTGTATCTCCACCCCAATCCTCAGGAACTAATGAGAATTCAAGTAATTCTTGCATGACGCGTTCTGGGTTAGCCGTTGGTTTATCCATTTTGTTGATAGCAACAATGATTGGAACTCCAGCAGCTTTAGCATGATCGATTGCTTCTTTTGTTTGTGGCATAACACCGTCATCTGATGCAACAACAAGAACACAGATATCTGTCACTTGTGCACCGCGAGCACGCATTGATGTAAACGCAGCATGTCCTGGTGTATCTAAGAATGTAATGACACTTCCACCGTGGTTAACTTGGTATGCACCGATATGTTGCGTGATTCCTCCCGCTTCTCCTGTTACGACACGTGAGTTACGAATTGCATCTAATAACGTTGTTTTACCATGGTCAACGTGCCCCATGATTGTAACAACTGGTGGACGTTTTTCTAAATCTTCTTCTGAATCTTCAATCACGATTTTTTCGAATTCTGTTACATCAGTGAAGATTTTATCTTTTACTTCGAATCCAGCTTCCTCAGCTAATAATTCAACTGTTTCACGATCTAATGTTTGGTTAACTGTCGCCATCATTCCAAGCATTAATAATTGCTTAACGATTTCTCCAGTTGATTTTCCAAGACGCTCAGCTAAATCCCCTACTGTTAACTCATCGCTATAGTAAACGATAGCAGCATCTTTGTCTTCTTTAACAGGAACGTTTGCAATACGATCGCTCTTATCATTTTTACTTTTCTTTTGATTTGCTTTTTTCTTTTTTGTAATTTTAGGACGTTTTACTTCAACATACTCATCATATTTGAATAAATCGTCTGTATCATTTGTAGAGTCCTTTTCATTGCTTACTTGTGACTCCATTTTAGTTTTTTCATTTTTAAAATTTTTATCTAACATCAATATAACATCGTCTCCTAACACTGACATGTGACTTTTAACTGAGAGGTTGTTGTCTGATAAAAACTGCAACACCTCTTTACTAGAAAGATTTAATTGTTTTGCATATTCATGTACTCTCATTTCGTCACCTCACTTAATGTATGCATTTACGCATTAATTTTATTTTTTAAAGCTTTTGCAAAATTAGGATCGGTAATCCCAACAACTTTTCTAAAGTCTTTACCTAATGCATGACCTAGTTCATCACTACCTGCTTTTTGTACCCATTCGACACCATAAAACTTACATTTATCAGTGACCTTTTTAAATGTATTCGCTCCTGTGTCTTCTGCTATGATAACAAAGTGTACTTTTTTACTTTGAATAGCCCCAACTACAAGTTGTTCTCCTGTAATCACAGCACCGGCGCTTAATGCTAAGCCTAAAAAATTCAACCATTGTTGATTCATCTTCATCACCTATTTCGTTTGTTTCTGTGCTAATTCAGCTAATTCTTCATAAATAGCTTCAGGAACTTCAACTTCAAGGTGACGACTTAAAATATTTTTCTTTTTAGCTAATGCAACAACTTCGGGTGTTAAGTGTAAATAGACGCCACGACCATTCTTCTTACCAGTTGTATCAACTGATACTTCACCATCAGTCCCACGAACAATTCGAATTAATTCTTTTTTAGGTTTTTGTTCACCTGTAATGACACATTTACGCATAGGGATTTTCTTTTGTTTCATACAATGACCTCCTTGCGTGATTTTTTTATTATAGTTCAATTCCTAAATTTTCAGCTTCAGATTCAGGTTTAATATCGATTTTCCATCCAGTTAATTGAGCTGCTAAACGAGCATTTTGTCCACGTTTACCAATAGCTAATGATAATTGGTTATCTGGAACTAAAACAACTGTTGCTTTTTTCGCTTCATCCACTACTACTTTTGTTACTTGCGCTGGACTTAATGCATTTGCAACTAATACTTCTGGGTCTTTAGAGAATTGAATGATATCAATTTTTTCACCGTTTAATTCATCCACGATGTTTTGTACACGTTGTCCTGATGGACCAACACATGCTCCAACTGGATCCACGTTTGGATCTTCTGAAGCCACACAAATTTTTGTACGATCTCCAGCATCACGAGCAACTGACATGATTTCAACTGTTCCATCATAAATTTCTGGTACTTCTAATTCAAATAAACGTTTAATTAAGTTTGGATCTTTACGTGAAACGTAAACAACTGGTCCTTTATTTTTAGATTCAATTTTACTAATATAAACTTTAATACGTGAATTTGGTTTGATTTCATCTGGGTTCATAATTTCGCGCATTGGTAATAATGCTTCAATTTTTCCTAAGTCAACGAAAACATGTTTACCATCATCTTTTACCACAATGCCTGTGACAATTTCTCCTTCGCGATCTTTAAATTCTTGGAATAAATTATCACGTTCTGCTTGACGAATACGTTGTTTAACAACTTGTTTCGCTGTTTGTGTTGCAATACGTCCGAAATCTTTAGGTGTTACTTCGAAGTTAATGATATCTCCTTCTTCATAATGAGGGTTGATACGCATCGCTTCAGCTAAACTAATTTGTTCTTGAGGACGCGTTACATCTTCAGTGACTGTTTTTTGTTGATATAATTTAACTGTTCCAGTATGTTCATTGATTTCAACTTTAACATTTGTTGCTTGGTTAAAGTTTTTCTTATATGCACTAATTAATGCATGTTCAAAAGCTTCAATAATAATATCTTTTGAAATACCTTTTTCTTTTTCAAGTAATTCAAGAGCAGCAAAAAACTCTTTCGTGTTCATCCTTATATATCCTCCTTAAAACTTAATCGCAAGTCGAACCTTAGATGCCATATCATAAGGGATTTCAACTGTTTTTTTGCGAGTTTTAACTAATACTTCAAGTGTCATGATATCATTTTCGAATTGTGTTAAATAACCTTCGAATTCTTTTTGATTATCAATCGCTTTGTACGTTCTTACATTAACATAAGCTCCGATAGACTGTGCCACCTCTTCTTTTGTTTTTAATGGGCGCTCAGCACCTGGTGATGAAACCTCTAACATGTATTCATCTTCGATATAATCATGCTGATCTAATTTTTCACTTAATGCTTCGGCAATTGTCGCACATTGGTCAATATCAATTCCTTCTGGTGTATCAACATACACACGTAAGAAGAAAACTTGCCCCTCTTTCACATACTCAACATCAACTAAGTCAACTTGAGCTGCCTCGCAAATCGGTTTAACTAATTCTTCTGTTTTAGCTACGATATTTGACATTAGGATTTCACCTCTTTCAAACATTTTAACCATAATACAAAAGAGTGGGAAGTCCCACTCTTACACGAAATACTATGTGAAATTATTTTAACACAATTTAATTAGCTAGTAAAGTCATTCATGAATAATTGTGTTCTTCCAGTATTTTTACCATGTGGCCCATCATCTTTATTATAGACGAAAACGGTACATTATAATACTACCCGCAATCGAAACATTTAAAGATTCAATATTTTGTGTCATTTCAATAAAAATATTTCGATTTGTTGTGGATAGTAATTCTGGATTAACTCCTTGACCTTCATTGCCTAAAATAAACGCCATTTGAGAATCCTCTTCGATTTCTCCTAACGGCTGTCCATTTTCTAAGCTTGTTCCATAAACTTTAACACCATTCGCTTGAAGCATTGGCACATATTCTTTTAATGAATGAAACTCGATTGGAATTTTAAAAATCGCACCTTGTGTTGAACGGATGACCTTTTCATTGTACACATCGACACATCCATCTCCTAAAATGACACCATCAAAACCAAACGCGACAGCACTTCTTAAAAGGGTTCCTAAATTTCCTGGATCTTGAACACGATCTAACAATAATAAACGATTGTGACGTTCAATTGTTTTTGACTTCATTTCACAGACCGCCATGATTGGTTGTGGTGTTTCAGTAGAAGCAATTTGAGTAAATAAGTTTTCTTTTAAAATATAAACCGGTTGTTTTCCATTAAAAGCCGGATTTAAATGAACCGTTGATCCTTCTTTAACTAAAATTTCTTTAACAACATTTGAATTCATTGCTTCTAATACTAAGTGTTCACCTTCAACAATGAACTCATTTGATTGATATCGGTATTTTTTTTGTTTTAACTTCATCCATTTTTTAACTTTAGGATTACTACTTGATTCAATTAACATGTCATCACCTATAAATTATTTTAGAATTCTTCTTTACTATACACTATTTTGTTTTCTGTCACCTCATATTTTTAAATTTTTTTGTGTATTATTTTGTCGAATGCGGGCAAATTATGATTGTCAGGAGGTGACAAATATGGCCAGTCGTAATAAATTAGTTGTTCCTGGTGCTCAAAATGCTATCGACCAAATGAAAGCTGAGATCGCTCATGAATTTGGCGTAACTCTTGGCCCAGATACATCAGCTCGTCAAAATGGTTCTGTTGGTGGTGAAATCACTAAACGTTTAGTGAAACAAGCTCAACAACAATTAGGTTCTCAAAACCAACAATAATATAAGAAGAAACAATTTTTAAGAGGCAATCAGATGGTTGCCTCTTTCTATATCTCCCCTTAAGAGACTGATTAGTATTCTAGCTTTTTGCACTACTCTTCATTAATTAAATCGAAAATAAATTTCAAAAAAATCATTTTTTGTGTATTATTTTGTCGAATATGTGCAAATTATGATTGTCAGGAGGTGACAATCATGGCAAATCAATCAGGTCGTAATAAATTAGTTGTTCCTGGTGCCGAAAATGCAATCAATCAAATGAAAGCTGAGATTGCTAATGAGTTCGGTGTTCATCTTGGTCCTGATGCGACAGCGCGCCAAAATGGTTCTGTTGGTGGCGAAATTACTAAACGTTTAGTCGCTATGGCCCAACAACAATTAGGTTCAAAATAAGAAACTAAGTCACGACTTCTGATGAAGTAATAAACTTAGCTTCGACTTGTAAGAAAAGTTTCTTATGTTGAGGTCAAACAAATAAACTCAACATAAGATCAGGAGGTCACATCATGGCAACACGAAATAAATTAATTGTGCCAGGTGCTCAAGAAGCAGTTGATCAATTAAAAATGGAAATTGCAAATGAACTTGGTGTTAACTTCGGTCGTAAAGCAACTGCTGAAGAAAACGGGGCTGTAGGTGGCGAAATTACTAGACGACTTATTGCCCAAGCTAAACAAAGCTTAATAAAATAGTTCCAACTCTAATCTGTACAGTGTTTAAAAATTACATTCTACCTTAATGGTACCAATGTCAGGAGGTTATTAATATGTCAAGACGTAATAAATTAGTTGTTCCTGGTGCTCAAAATGCAATTGATCAAATGAAATATGAGATTGCTCGAGAATTTGGTGTAAATTTAGGCCCTGATACATCTTCACGCCAAAACGGTTCTGTTGGTGGCGAAATCACTAAACGTCTCGTTGCAATGGCTCAACAACAATTAGGTGGAACATCTCAAAAATAACTAAAGAATTTTAAGTTATAGATAAAACGTATCCATTAGAGTGTCTTTGGTTAATTTTACCATCTATTTTTAAGAATGATTTTGTTCATTAGGGACACTCTAATGATTGTTAGGAGGTGAACAAAATGGCTAACAACTCAAATAACTCAAACAGTAACAAACTTCTTGTTCCTGGAGCACAAAATGCTATTGATCAAATGAAATATGAGATCGCTAGTGAACAAGGCGTTCAATTAGGTGCAGATGCAACTGCTCGTCAAAATGGTTCTGTTGGTGGTGAAATCACTAAACGTTTAGTGAAACAAGCTCAACAACAATTAGGTTCTCAAAACCAACAATAACAATTGGGTTTTAGCATCATGTACAAACCTGTAACACAATTGTTTTAAATAAACATGAATGTAAGGGAATGCCATGAATACTAATCCGCCAACTATACGGAGTTCACGTTAAATTCTAATGAAACGTGAGGGATCAATGATGGAAGCTAATCCACCAAAGCGTATTTAACATAACGTATTACTGTGAATTAATTGCACCAAACGCTTTAAATTTTATTTGAAACGTGAGGGATTGACAATGGAAACTAATCCACCAAAGCATTTATTTTCGGTCTCAGATTCACTTTCTAATTCTAGAACATTAAAAATGTGAGGGATTAATCATGAAAGCTAATCCACCCAAAAATAAATCAGATAGTCACAATCAATTACAAAAGATACGTGAGGGATAAATATGAGATCCAATCCGCCAACTATGAGTTAATCACACTTAAATATCATCAATGTTATGGTAAATGAGGTGTTTCCATTGGAGTGATTTAAGTTTTAAATCCTACTAATTCTATTAACCATTTGTTAATAAATGAGGTGTTTCCGTTGGAGCGATTTAAGTTTTAAATCCTACTGATTCTATTAACTATTTGTTAATAAATGAGGTTTTCCGTTGGAGCGATTTAAGTTTTAAATCCTACTGATTCTATTAACTATTTGTTAATAAATGAGGTGTTTCCGTTGGAGCGATTTAAGTTTTAAATCCTACTGATTCTATTAACTATTTGTTAATAAATGAGGTGTTTCCATTGAAGCAGATAGACTCATAGTAAATAAAGTAGCACTTCGGTGCTACTTTTTTATATTCTTAGAATATAGTATTTACCTTAACTATTCTATAAGTCCAGATAAGTTTTTCCAATTGTAAAAAACTTTTACCCCCCCTAGCAGTTGAGGATTAGATTGTCTTCGACAATCTGTCAGGTGTGCCCTGGACTATAGTTTACCTTACACGGCATGACTATCACACATTTAGGTTAATATACTAAATGTAGAAAACCTTTCTGTTTCTATTTAGAAAAGTTGTCGTAATAGTTAACTTTTTTATATTCATTCATTTTAATTCAATTCATATTTTTTGTATAAACTATCGATTACTTGTTATAAGGTATCTCTTTCAAATATATACTGTAGTATCCCTGTATTTTAAATAGAATAAAGCGATGTGAGTTTTTATTCTATTTAAAATTCATAAATCATTAATACTAATCACATCAAAGTTAAAATCTTAAAACTTCATGAACACAGGCTAGCTATCTAGCAATAAGACTGCTTCTTCTATCATTAAAACTATTTTTATGCCATGATTTGATTAACCCCCTTTCAATGATGAATGCAGTAATCCTATCTTATCTTAAAATAGTAAAAAGCACCCTGTCAAAAAGGACAGAGTGCTTTGGTCACTGTTTGGAGTTTTAAATTAGTGTATGCGTAGATTGGTGATTAATTATTTTGTTTCGCCGTAGAATGCATTTAAGTATAATTGTTTGATATCTTCAATTAATGGGTAACGTGGGTTAGCAGGCGTACATTGATCATCGAATGCTTCAACTGCTAATTCATCTACTGCTGCTAAGAAGTCAGCTTCTGATACACCACATTCTGAAATACTCATCGGAATATTGATTTCACGTTTTAATTCATCAATTTTATTTAATAACGCTTGAACCTTTTCTTCATTCGTACGTCCTGTTAATCCTACATACTCTGCAGCTTTAGCATAACGTTCGATTGCTTGAGGAGTTTCATATTGAGGGAATGTTCCTTGTTTGAATGGTGCATCTGTTGCATTATATTTGATAACTTCATTAATTAATAATGCATTTGCAATACCATGAGGAATATGGAATTTAGCCCCTAATTTATGAGCCATTGAGTGGCATAATCCAAGCATTGCATTAGAGAAGGCCATCCCTGCCATACATGAAGCGTTAGCCATTTTTTCTTTAGCTACTTTTGCTTCTGCTCCACCATGATAAGATTCTGGTAAGTAATCAAAGACTAATTTAGCTGATTCTAATGATAATGGAATTGTATATTCTGTTGCTACTGTTGCTACTAATGATTCTAAAGCATGAGTTAATACATCGATACCTGAAGCAGCACATAATCCTTTTGGCATGGATAACATTAAGACTGGGTCAACAATTGCCATTGTTGGAGTTAATTCGTAGTCAGCTAATGGATATTTAATTCCTGTTTCATCATCTGTGATTACAGCGAAAGGAGTGACTTCTGAACCTGTACCAGCTGAAGTTGCAATACATACTAAGCTAGCTTTTTTACCCATTTGAGGGAAGCGATAGATACGTTTACGAACGTCCATGAAACGCATTGCTAGGTCTTGGAAGTTAGTTTCAGGGTGTTCATATAATACCCACATAATTTTTGCTGCATCCATAGCAGATCCTCCACCTAAGGCGATGATGACATCTGGTTTGAAGTTGGCCATTGCTTCAGCACCTTTTTTAGCATCTGATAGTAATGGATCTGGATGAACATCTGTGAACATTGTATATTGAATTCCGTAACGATCTAACTCATCCGTGACTTGTTTTGTATATCCTAAATCAAATAACACTTTATCTGTTACAATAAATGCACGTTTTTTACCATCGAAGTTTAAGTCTTCTAATGCAACTGGTAAGCATCCAAATTTATAATAAACTTTTGATGGAACTTTAAACCAAAGCATATTCTCTCTCCTTTTAGCAACCGTTTTAATATTAATTAAATGTTTTGGTCCTACATTTTCTGATACTGAGTTATTCCCCCAAGAACCACAACCTAAAGTTAATGATGGCGCTAAAGCAAAGTTAAAGATATCTCCAATTCCTCCATGTGCTGTTGGTTGATTAATTAAGAATGTTGTTGTACGCATACGAGATGCCATCGCTTGAATATCAGCTTCAGCACGTAACTCATCTGCATAAATAGCTGAAGTATGCCCTAGACCACTATGGTTAACTAATGTTTCAGCCATATCCACTGCTTCCGCATGATTAGATGATTTGTACATTGCTAAGACAACTGATAATTTTTCATGAGCGAATGGTTCCTCTAATGAAGTATCAGTCACTTCACCAACTAAAACTTTTGTATCCTTAGGAACTTCAAATCCTGCTAATTCAGCAATTTTCCATGCTGGTTGTCCAACAATTTTAGCATTTAATGCGCCATTGACAATGATTGTCTTACGAACAGCCTCTAATTGCTCTGGATTTAATAATAAAGCTCCACGCTTTGTAAGTTCAGTCTTAACTGCATCATAGATTGACTCATCAACAATGATTGACTGTTCTGATGCACAGATGACACCGTAGTCAAATGTTTTTGATAATAATAATGAGTTAACAGCCATTGGGATGTTACATGTTTTATGGAAAATAACTGGTGTATTACCTGCCCCTACTCCAATTGCTGGTGTTCCTGAAGAGTATGCTGCTTTAACCATTCCTGGTCCACCCGTTGCTAAGATTAAATCGACTTCACACATAACTGTATTTGTTAATTCAATACTTGGTGCATCGATCCATGCAATTAATCCTTTTGGAGCTCCTGCTGCTTCAATTGTTTCACGAATCACTTGGGCTGTATAGTTTGTACAATTTTTAGCACGTGGATGGGCTGAAATAACAATTGCATTACGAGTTTTAATTGCCATTAAACATTTAAAACATGCTGTAGATGTTGGATTTGTTGTTGGAATTACTGCTCCGATTACCCCTACTGGCTCAGCAACTTTTTGAATTCCGAACGATAAATCTTCAGATAAAACCCCACATGTTTTTTCATTACGATATTTATTATAGATATATTCTGAAGCGTAATGATTTTTAATAACTTTATCTTCAACTAATCCCATTCCCGTTTCTTCTACTGCCATTTGTGCTAACGGAATACGTAAATTATTAATTGCCATTGCCGCTTTGTAGAATAATTCATCAACTTGTTCTTGTGTAAATGTGGCAAACTCACGTTGAGCTGCGCGCATTGTTTCAAGAGTTGACATTAACTCCTCAACATTTGTAATTTTATTTGTCATTCCGACTCCTCCTCAATATTGTGAATTCATTCACTTACTTACAACGCTATTATATTACATTGTGAATTATTTGTCTAATGAAAACGGATTGAAAACGTTTATAATTTCACAAATAGTAAATTTTATGATAGAAAGCGTTTTTCACTTATATATTTTACCTTATTTAACTATAAATGTAAAAATATAGATTTTTATTTCTTTCTACATTCGCACCCAAGAAAGATTATAGTTCGACAAAAAATAACTTTAACAGTACAAATTAATCGTTTTATCATTAATATTTTTTTCTAATTGAGGTATATTTTTTTGATTCATAAAATGAACTTAAATACAAAAAAAGCTGGAAGAATATTACTTCTTTCAGCTTTTTATTTATATCAATTAGAATAAATCATTTAATGGACAAGCAGTATTATCTTCTAACTCAATGATTTCACCCGCACGAACTGTAATGATTTCTGTATTATCAATACATTTTTGTACTAATGATTCAAAATCAAAGTTTTGTTCAAATTCAATACATTTTTCAAGCGATGGATTAGTCGCTGGGTGCTCTGGAACAAAGACCGTACAGCAATCTTCATATGGACGAATTGAAATATCATATGTATCGATTTGTTTCGCAATTTCAATAATTTCATTTTTATCAAGTGTAGCAACTGGACGAATAATTGGCATATTCGTTACAGCATTAATTGCATACATACTTGCTAATGTTTGAGAAGCAACTTGCCCTAAACTTTCACCATTTGCTAAAACTAAAATCTCACGTTTTTTAGCAATTCCTTCAGCGATACGATACATCATACGACGCATAACTGTCATTGTATAGCTGCTAGGAATATTCTCATAAATGGCTGTTTGTAATTCCGTGAATGGAACTACATGAACATCAATTGAGTCTACCGGTGCATAATGAGCATTTTTCTCCATTAAGTCTAACACTTTTTGTTTTGAACGAACTGATGTATATGGTGGTGATGCAAAGTGAATCGCTTCAATCTCAACTCCACGTTTTTGCATTAGGTATCCAGCAACTGGACTATCAATTCCACCTGAAATCATTAATAAACCTTTTCCACTAATTCCAACTGGGAACCCACCAAGACCTTTAATGTGATCGGCCATAATGAATGTTCCTTCGCGACGAACTTCAACAAACACCGTCATATCCGGATTATGAACATCCACGCTTAAGTGATCCGTATTAATTAATAAATGTGCCCCTACTCCACGTGAAATTTCACCTGATTGCATTGGGAATTGTTTATCTGAACGTTTTGTTTCTACTTTAAATGTAGTTGGAACTTTTGGTTGTTCATTAATAATCTCTAAAGCTAATGCTTTAATTGCATCAATTTCATTTTCACAACGAGCAGCTAAACTATAAGATTGTAATCCGAAAACTTTATCTAGCTGCTCTGTTACTAATTCTGGCGCTGTCCCATTTAAAATGATATAGAAACGGTCACGTGTCACTTCATATTTTAACTGATCAAGCCCACGTAACTTGCGGCGAATAATTTTGTGTAATGCATTTTTAAAATACTTACGATTTTTTCCTTTAATCGATAATTCACCATAACGGACTAAAATACGGTCATAAATCATTTCATCATTTCCTTCCTCGATAACCTGCTGCGATTTGTAGTACTAGTGTTTTAGTTGTGCCACAACGATTTTTAAAGCTTTAATTAGTCGATCTACTTCCTCCATTGTCGATAGATTAGAGAAACTAACACGTATACTCTCTTGTGCAACCTCATCACTAATCCCTAATGCTAATAAGATACGTGAAGCAGTCGCTGATTTAGATGAGCACGCTGATTTTGCTGAGATATAAACATCATATTCCTCAAGCGCATGAACTAACGTTTCACCTTTAATCGGAGCGGCAGCAAAATTGATGATATAAGGCGTTTGATGTTCGTGATTACTATTTACCACTACACCATCAATTTTTCTTAATTCGTTCATTGTATGATCGAATAATTGTTTAACATGTTGGTAGTTTGTTTGCAGTGGCTCTATTGCTAAGCGTAAAGCCTTAGCAAGCGCAACTGCACCCGCTACGTTAATTGTTCCTGAACGAAGGCCATACATTTGATGTCCCCCTGTAATTTCAGGTGTTAAACTTAAATATTGATTCACGATTAGTGCTCCACTTCCTTTTAATCCATGGAATTTATGAGCAGATAATGATAATAAATCAATATTCATTTTATCAATATCAACAGGAATTTTACCCACGCTTTGAACGGCATCAACATGGAATTTTACCTTTGGATATTTTTTTAATAATTGACCAATTTCATAGATTGGAAATACCATTCCCATTTCATTGTTCACATGCATGCATGAAATTAAAATTGTATCTTCACAAATGGCTTCTTGAATTTGCTTTACAATATCAGCATTGCTACCTTTGACGTCAATATATGTAACACGGAACCCTTCCGCTTCTAGTTCCTCAATTGTTTCATGAACTGAGGCATGCTCAACAGGGGTTGTAATAATGTGACGTCCACGATTTTTGTAAGCATGACACAACCCACGAATAGCCAAGTTATTACTCTCAGTTGCTCCTGATGTAAAAATAACTTTGTGTTGTTTCGCATTTAATAGGGATAAGACTTGCTTTTCTGACTGAATTAGTAATTGTTCAGCACGAGCACCAAATGCATGTAACGAACTTGGATTACCCCAAAAATTTTCATTAACTTTCACGAAAGCATTTAAAACTTCTGGATCAACAGGAGTCGTCGCACTATTGTCTAAATAAATCATTTTGATTCTCCTTCCGACATAAACATCTCAGACCCATTTTAAACTTTTAACTCTTACGAACTCTGCTCAGATAAGAGGCAGACGAATTCATTGAATATGAAACTTGTTACTTTATCGTTTCGACATTATATCACATTAAAGCTATAATCTCAAATTGCAACTATTTTCTGAGTTTATGACGTAGAAAATGGTCGTTCTATGATTTGCTTACACTATAAAGTATGAACTTCATCATCAATTTGCTAGAAAAAATTCACTTTTAATAGCAAATCATCTAGATGTCCTTATTATTATATTATGCATTTATTCTTATTTCACTTCATTTATCTGCATCATAGAACTTTTTTTGGCTCTATTCTAGATAAGTGTTGATAATTAACAAC
Source organism: Turicibacter sp. T129 (assembly GCF_025594975.1). Taxonomy (NCBI): domain Bacteria; kingdom Bacillati; phylum Bacillota; class Erysipelotrichia; order Erysipelotrichales; family Turicibacteraceae; genus Turicibacter; species Turicibacter sp. T129. Next base: position 44,397 of record NZ_JAMQUU010000026.1, read on the forward strand.
ATTGATTTCATCATATTTAATTGTATCTATTATCAATGAGTTAGGCGAAGCAATCATGATTTTTATTAAATATCAACATTCTTTTAGAACGCAGCTTTATTTTTTTGCATTTGTTTACTCAAAATAAAAACTGTCTATAACTCACGACGTCCTTATAGACAGTTTCCTTTATTATAATAGATAGCAATCTAATTGTTGCTTAAATTGATCATAAGTTAAATCAAAACGTGAACCTTCAATCTCTTTTAATAATTCACGCATCTTTTCGATCACCGTTTCATAATTTCCTTGACGGAATTGATCCTCAGCAATCGTTAAATCCACGACATACATTCCTTCTCGTCCAATATAACGATGACCATATACCATTAAACGTTCGGCTAATTTAGATTGTTGAACCTCAATCTCCACTCGATTAGATAATTCTTGAATCGACTCTTGTGCTAGAGCAAGCTGTTTATCAATCTCTGCAATATTAATAGGTAATCGCCCAATCGTTTCAAATAATAATTGAATAGCGAAGTTTGCACGTTTAATCATCTCTTCAGTTTCCTCATTCTTAACTGGGAAGTTAACTTGATGATACATTCCTTTAAGATGATTGAATGTTTTCAATAAATGAAGTGCACGCTGGCGACATTCTTTTTCTCCAGCATATAAGCTTTCAATTTCACCATCAAACACAGCTAATTGTTCTTTAATCTCATCTAATTGTTGGTTCAGCGATGATAACTCACGTAGTAACACAGAATTTGCACTTTGATGTTCATCGACTTTTCCGACTAAATAGACTAATTCATTACTTACAATTTGAATTTCATTTAATAAAAAGGCGAAATGACTCTCCTCTTCCTCAGGCATACGATAATTTCCTTTAATATTTTCATAACGCTCTTGAAGTTGCTCGCTATGCTCTTGTAGCTCTTGCATAAGCGATTTCGTTTTAATAACTGTCTCTTTTAACACCTCTTGAAGTTCATATTCTTTCTTCATGAATTCAATCATTTGTTTAGCATTATCATGAATCTCAACAAGCATTCCTTCAATCTTGACAAAATCAAAACGTTTGATCCAATTTGGAATCTCATCTAATTGCTCATGATACACTGCAATCGTTTCTTCAATTTGAAGATGCTTTAAATAGACACCTGATTTCATAATAGATTCATAGCTCTTTAAAACTTCACGTAATAAAGGCTTGATTTCTTGTGTAATTGTATCTTTATACATTGGAGTGCGTTCAAACATATGAACAATAATTTCAATATGTGACTTAATCAGTTCAATCGTTTCATCAGCTAAATCGTAATTACATTCTTCCATACACTCATTAAATTTTAAGAAAAAGACTTCAACATCTTTAAATAAGGTCTTCATCTCTTCTTTAAACTCAATATAGTTCTCTTCTTCTTTTTCATAACGACGTTTTAATTGTTCAAACGTTTCTTTTAATCCAATGACATTTGAACGACTACGTTCTTCTGATTTCTTTAACGACTTAATTTCTTCAATTAATTGTTCAACTTCTTCTTTTAACAACTCAAGTGTTTGTTTTAATTCTACTAAATGCTCATCGGCTTCAACGAAACTTTTATTGGCAACAAGCTCTTCCGTATAAATAATTTGCTCCGTGACGGTAATAAAGTCGGATTCTAATTTTCCCCAACGTCGTTCCCATTGTTGAACTAACTTAACAATACGCTCACTCTTTTTTGTGCTACGTAGCTTGGCTAATTCAAACGGGACCGTCTGATTAGAAATCTCATGTTTTAAATAATCAAGTTCATCAATTTTAGCATAGTATTGTTTCTTTTTTGATACGATAATAACTGAGTAAATTAATACGATTGCTAAGACGACGATCATCACTATTAAAATTAGTAATTTAAAATCTGTCATAGTATCCTCCCATCACGCTTTCTTAAACTGTTTACTGTCTTTTAATGATATCATAATTTGATAAAAAATCCTATTGTTTCTATGTTTTTCTATTTATTTTTGCTATAATGTGTGCAAACTATTTTATATCATACCAAGGGGGGAGAAAATGTTTCATCCAACTGCTTATCAAGGAACATTAGAAGAAAACTATGAAACAGTATTATTACAATTAAAAGGATTGACTTATGAAGAATCCGATTTGATTGCAAATTTATCTAATGCATCAGCTTTATTAAATCAATTTTTAGAGGACATTAACTGGGTTGGATTTTACTTAAACAAAGGCGAAGAGCTTGTACTTGGACCATTTCAAGGATTACCTGCTTGCATCCGTATTCCATTTCATAAAGGAGTTTGTGGTTATGCAGCTACAACAAAGCAAACAGTTGTCGTTAAAAATGTTCATGAATTTCCTGGACATATTGCCTGTGATGGTGCAACCAACTCTGAAATTGTAGTTCCTATTTTAAAAGATGATGAACTAATTGGAGTATTAGATATCGATAGTCCTCGCTTAAATCGATTTAATGAAATCGATCAAAAATATTTAGAACAATTTGTGCAAATCATTGTGGAAACTATTCCTACTAACTAAATTTAAGCTTAATTATTGGAAAATGTTTAGAACTCGGATTTTTTGTTGACAATAAAGTAGAATATTGATATTATACTTGAGTGCGTATATTAAAGGCAGCTTTTTATCTGACTGTAACGTATAGATTAAACCTCAATATCGCTTAAAGGTATTGATGGCATATCGTATAACCTTTTGGCTGCAAAGGCGAGGATATGAGATTTTAATCTATCCTATAGTATTTGATAAATTTTCTCCTTTTTTGGTATGCAAAATCAAAATTTCTGACAAATTAAAAGGAGGTCATAGCATGGCTCGTTATACTGGACCAAGCTGGAAAATTTCTCGTCGTTTAGGATACTCTATCTTAGAAAACGGAAAAGAATTACAAAAACGCCCTTATGCACCTGGGCAACACGGACAAGCTCGTAAAAAAATCTCTGAATACGGATTACAATTACAAGAGAAACAAAAATTACGTCATGCATACGGAATGACTGAGCGTCAATTCCGTCGTACATACGATCGTGCTGGTAAATTACAAGGTAAACATGGTGAGAACTTCTTATACTTATTAGAATCTCGTCTTGATAACTTAGTATACCGTTTAGGATTAGCTAACACTCGTCGTCAAGCTCGTCAGTTAGTTAACCACGGTCACATCTTAGTAGATGGACAACGCGTTGATATCCCATCTTACTCAGTAAAACCAGGACAAACTATCAGCGTTCGTGAAAAATCAGCTAACTTAGCTATCATCAAAGCTGCTTTAGAAGGAACTGTACACCGTCCAGACTTCGTATCATTCGACGAAGCTACAATGACAGGAACATTCGTACGTTTACCAGAACGTTCTGAAGTATTCGCTGATATCCACGAAAACTTAATCGTAGAGTTCTACAGCCGTTAATCTTTAATGGCACTAAAAAGACTTCGGATTTTCCGAAGTCTTTTTTTGTTCTTCCAAATCCCTCTTTCACCTCACATCATCATCTCCTATTTTTAGTCATAACTAATATTACTTAAACTTTTAGCTACTTCAATTATTATAATAAATTATAAATTCAGTTTTCTCATCTATTAAATTAGCATCAATTAATAAGGACAACTTCAGCATTGTCCTTTTTTTAGTCTTTATCATTATTAACAATTTCTTAAAATACAGCACCGTTTTAAGATCTCATTGTCTCATCTAATTCATTTAATAAACTAATCATACACTGTACTCGTTTACTTAAAACGACGCCCTCTTTAGTCACATAGTAAAATAAACGCGATAATGTATAAGCCTCTTCTTCTAAATAACTAATTCCTTTAAAACCTTGATGTTTCATTAAGGTAGAAGCAAAAGTCATTCCGTGTTGGTGTCTTAGTGTTTCTTTAATTAAATAATTGCTTCCAAGTATCACTTTATGTTTGGGTATAATCCTTAAGTTCTCTAAGAAGAAATCAGTCATTGCTCGTGTTCCAGAGCCATCCTCTCGAACAAACCATGCTTGCGAAGAAAAGAACGTGTGATACTGTGCTGGTGACTTAGGTAATGTTAATTTATCACTATAAGCAATCTGCAAGGTATCACAATAAAACGGCTGACGATTAAGAGTTAAAGGGACTTCATCATCCTCAATTAATCCAATTTCTAACTCAAGTTGATTGATCTTCTCCATTATCGTATGACTATTTTCAATAATAACCTCAAACATTAAGTTCGGATATAACTTGGATAATTGTAGTAAGATTTTGGGTAATAAATACTCTCCTATTGTTAAACTAGCTCCAATTTTCAATGTTCCTTGAACTTCTGTTTTTTGACTCTTGATCTCGTTCATCATTTCCTCATATTGATGCACAATCTTTTTAGCACGCTTATAAAGTAATTCTCCATCTGGTGTTAATAAAAAATTCTTTTGTTTATTTGAACGCAAAATTAATATGGTATCTAATTGTTTTTCAAGGCCAGAAATGTGCATACTAACTGCAGGCTGTGACAAATTCAATTTCTGAGCAGCTTTCGTAAAATTTTGTTCATCTACAACTTGAATAAATGACTTTAACTCATCTATCATTAGAAACACCTCTACTATAATTTTATCTGATTATAACCATTATAATAATTAATTTTAATTATATTAAAAACTATTATATACTTATAGCGTAGATTTTAAGAGAAGGAGTATTGAACCAATGAAAACTCAAGACTTTATCCAACAAAAACTTACAAATTTTAAAGATATCTTCCCAGGTCTTATCGTTTGTATTCTCATCGGCTTAGTAGCTAAATATCTTGGAACATTAGTTCCAACACTCGGAGGAGCAACTATTGCTATTTTACTTGGGTTATTATTAGGAAATACTGTTTTAACACATAAAAAACTTCATAAAGGCATACGTTTTTCAGAATCAAATTTATTATCTTACTCAATTGTTCTACTTGGTGGAACCTTAAGCTATACAGTCATTTTAGAGTTAGGGGTTTCTGGTGTTAGCTTTATCATTTTACAAATGGCATTAACGATTGCATTTTGTTTATTTGTCGGTAAGCAGCTTGGATTTTCAGAAAATTTCCGCTTATTAATGGCCTCAGGAAACGCTGTATGTGGTTCTTCAGCTATCGGTGCAACAGCTCCAGTCATCAAAGCAAATGATGTGGAGAAATCAATTACAATTACCTTAGTTAACTTAACAGGTACCATCTTAATGATGATTTTGCCATTCTTCACAAATCTACTATATGAAAATGAAACGATGTTATCATCCGCTTTAATCGGTGGAACATTACAATCAGTAGGACAAGTCGTCGGAAGTGCCTCAATGGTTAACCATGATGTCTTAAAGTACGCAACGATTTTTAAAATTGTTCGAATTATTTTCCTAGTATTCGTTATTTTAGGGTTCGCTAAACTAAAAAAAGATGAAGAAAATCATGACGCCGAGTTACATCATAAAAAACCAAATGCTAAAATAAAAATCCCTTGGTATGTTAAAGGATTCTTCTTAATGTGCTTCCTATTCAGTATTGGATTTATTAGCGAAAATATATCTCTTGGCTTTAAACAAATCAGTAACTACCTCGAAATCTTCGCTTTAGCTGGAATTGGAATGAGCGTTAAATTTAAAGATTTAATGAAAGCTGGGTTAAAGAGTGGTGTTTACTGTTTAGCCATCGGGATTGCTCAAATCATCTTCGCTGTCATTTTAATTAGAATTTTACTATAATAAAAAGACGCTCTGACGTCTTTTTTAACTCCTTACTATAGATGGTATTTAAAGCAATGCAAATAAAACATATATTTTTAAATGCTAAAAAAGGAAGGTCTTGAACCTTCCTTTTACTTTATTAAACGTGTTTGATTAAGAAATATTTTTTCTTACCACGACGGATAACAGTGAATTTACCACCGATTGCATTTTCTTTTGAAACTGTAAATTCTAAATCGTTCACTTTTTCTCCGTTGATCGAGATTGAGTTATTATTGATGAACTCACGTGATTCACGTTTTGAGCTAGCTGCTTTCGTAAATACAAGTGCATCCACTAAGTTAAGATTTTCAGCTAATTCAACTGATGGTACATCTTTGAATCCAACCTCAATTTCTTCAGCTGTTAACTCAGATAAGTTTCCACTGAATAATGCTTGAGTGATTTTTAACGCTTGCTCGTATGCCTCTTGACCATGCACGATTGTTACGACTTCTTTCGCTAATGTTTTTTGTGCTAAACGCTCATGTGGTGCAGCCTTGAAAGCTTCCTCGATTGTAGCAATTTCTTCTTGTGATAAGAATGTGAAGTATTTTAAGAACTTAATAACATCTTCATCTGCTGTATTAATTAAGAATTGGTACATTTCGTAAGGTGTCGTTTTATTGCGATCTAACCATACTGCTCCACCTGCAGTTTTACCAAATTTTGTTCCATCTGCTTTTGTTACTAATGGCATTGTTAATCCAACAGCTTTTGCTTCATGCCCCATTGTTTTACGAATTAACTCTAATCCTGATGTAATGTTACCCCATTGATCTGATCCACCAATTTGTAACACACAGTTTTTCGTTTCAAATAAATGTTTGAAGTCCATTCCTTGTAGGATAGTATAAGAGAATTCAGTAAATGTCATCCCATGCTCTAAACGAGAGCATACTGTATCTTTCGCTAAGATATAGTTAATGTTGAAAAACTTACCGAAATCGCGTAAGAATTCAATCATGCTTAAGTTTGAAGTCCAATCATAGTTATTAACTAACTCAGCAGCATTTGGTTGATCTCCAAATTCCATGAATTGTGATAACTGGCGCTTAATACTTTCAGACCATTTGATCACTGTCTCATGACTATTTTCTTGACGCTCAGCTGAACGACCTGTTGGGTCACCGATTAATCCTGTTGCTCCACCTACTAATGGTAATGGTTTATGACCAGCCATTTGGAATCGTTTTAACGTTAAAATTGGTAATAAAGAACCAATATGTAAACTATCTGCTGTTGGATCAAATCCACAGTATAATGTAATTTTACCTTCTTCCATTAACGCATCTAACGCTTCTAAATCCGTGCAGTCATTAATTAATCCACGCCACTCTAATTCTTTTAAGAATTCGTTTTTCATTATTTTCACCTCATTTAATCTTTTGTAGGATAATTTTATTATCCTCTATCGTTTTAATTCAAAACCAAATTTACCTTATCAAATGAGTTGATTAATCAAAAGTTATACAAGTTGAATTAATAACCCTCCGTTAGTTCAGACTATCTTTCTCTTTAATAAATGAGCAAAACTATGATCTATATATAAACAGATAAGTATTCTACATCTTGAGTAGCAAATAAAAAATACTGATATGTTTTATCTATCAAGGCAGCCTATAGTCCAGTTAAAAATTTTCTCTGAAGAAAATTTATCTGGACTTATATAGATAAGATTTTCTAAACAAACATCCTTCTAATACAAGCCTTTTCCTTTAGTAAAGCTCGACTCTGTCTTGCCTATAAATTATGAATAACACTATCCATCAAAGGAAGATAGATTAACTAATTTACTAAAGCTAGAAATGGAACTAACAACCCTTCATGAGAATATCTAAACTACGTTACATATTCTAGCCTTCAGGATAAGTTTACGCTAAAGTAAACCTTCTTCTAATTCAACTTTTTTCTCGAAGTAGGGCTCGACTCTGCCTCGCTTATAGACTATGGATAACACTGTCCATCAAGGGAAGATAGATTAAATAATCTACTAAAGCTAGAAATGGAACTAACAACCCTTCATGAGAATATCTAAACTACGTTAGATATTCTAGCGTTCAGGATAAGTTTACGCTAAAGTAATCCAAGATTACTAGCGCAACTAAAAAACCCTTCATTCTATCTAAAAAAGATAAAATGAAGGGACGAAAGTTCGCGGTACCACCCAACTTGTTAAATCTATGATTCAACCACTCGATTTGATAACGGTAAAGACCGGTTCATATGAACATGCTCCAAGAGTGTAATTCGTGATTATTACTGCCTTAGTTCTCACCTACCACTAAGTCTCTGTGACTGCTCTTAATAATCACTACTAAATTCTTATCATTGCACTAGTATTAATGCTTGGATTATAACAAATTGTGTATGTTTATGTCAACCTTATTTTGTTGTACTACGCCAAACAAATGAGTGAGGTAACGTGATTTGAGTTTCAGTTACTTCCTCTTCTTTCATTAATTTCGTTAATAAACGCATCGCAACAGCACCAATATCGTACGTTGGAATGTTGATTGTACTTAATTGTGGACGTGACATAATCGCATATTTTGTATTTTGGAATCCGATGATTTCTAAATCATTTGGAACACTAATTCCATGCTCAATCGCTGCATTCATGAACATGACAGCCACTGAATCACGTACAGCTAATGCTGCATCAGGAGCCGCATTATTAGCGAAGAATTCTTTAAATGCTTCTAATGAGTTTTCAAATTTATTATATAGTCCTAAAATGCGTGGTTCTAACCCTGCTTCTGCTAATGCACGACGATATCCTTGTTCTTTTAACTCGTTCATTGCATAATATGAGCTTGATGTAATAAAGGCGATATCTTTATTTCCATTTTCAATTAATTTTTTAGTAGCTTCATAAGCGGCTAATTCGTAATCAATTAAAACGGCTGGTAAACGTCCATCTAAATCTTTAACTGATAATAAAACTGTTGGCACGGTATCGTTCGCTAAGCGCTCGATTTCATCGTCACTCAGTTTATCTGCCATCATTAAAACACCATCGACTTGAGAAGCAATCATGTTTTGCCATACATTTGTAGCAATATCATTTTCATTATGTGTCACGTTTAAGAAGACTGAGTAACGGTATTTATCAGCGATATCTGCTACTCCATCGATCATTTCTGATACAGAAGCACGTGAGCATGTTGGAACAATTAATCCAACGTTTGTTGAACGACGACTTGCTAAACCACGAGCAATCGCATTTGGACGATATCCTAATTCATTAATTGCAGCTAAAACACGCTCACGAGTTTTCGGCTTTACCTTTTCTGGATTATTTAAAACGCGTGACACTGTCGCTAATGAAACATCAGCAACACGTGCTACATCATAAATTGTTACTTTAGACATAACATCAACTCCTAATACATTGAAATTTTCCTGTACCTATCTATCATTCTAACCTACAAAGTACGACTTTGTAAGCACTAACATCATCATAATCTTCGATACTACATTCATTTTATCGAAAAAGATTTGATTAATCAACAATTTAATGAAAATTTTCATTTTAAAATCGCTTGCTTTTTTTTATGATTATTTTTATTATAGTCAGGAAAACTTTAACTTATTCTAGCTTAATAAATTTTTGAAAAAAACATCAAATTCTTCCAGGCTCATTTGTTGATTCGCATCTGATAATGCCACAGTCGGATTTGGATGAACTTCAGCCATAATTCCATCTGCGCCAACAGCTAAAGCGGCTTTTGCAATTGGAAGTAAGATGTCTTTACGTCCCGTTGAGTGAGTAATGTCAACAAAAACTGGTAAATGCGTCTCACGTTTTAAAATTGGGACCGCTGAAATATCAAGTGTATTACGCGTTGCTTTTTCATATGTACGAATTCCACGTTCACATAACATAACATTTGGATTTCCATGCATCGTAATATATTCAGCAGCATTTACAAATTCTTCAATCGTTGCACTTAATCCACGTTTTAATAAAACAGGTTTATTAATATGTCCAACTGCTTTTAATAATGAAAAGTTTTGCATATTACGAGCACCAATTTGCACAACATCTAAATAAGGTAAAGCTGCTTCTAAATCACTTGCATCCATGATTTCACTGATCACGCGTAAATCATATTTTTTCGCCACCTCAGACATGATTTTTAAGCCTTCAATTCCAAGACCTTGGAAGTCATAAGGAGATGTTCGCGGCTTAAATGCGCCTCCTCGAATATATTTTAAACCTTTGGCAGCTAGATTAGCTGCGACACGTTCCATTTGCTCTTGTGATTCAACACTGCATGGTCCAAAAACAAAGGTTGCTTCTCCTTCCCCAATAGAATCTCCATTAACTTCGATAACTGTATCTTCAGATTTATTTTTACGCGATACTAATAATCCTTTTTTATGGCTCTTTTCTTCTTGTAATTTCACACTTACTTTGAAAATTTCTTTAAAAATGTGGACCATCATTTCATCACTCATAGGTCCTTGATTTTTTTCTTTTAATTGTTCAATGATTTGTTGTTCACGAATGGGATCATATTTTTTTAATCCCTGTTTATCTTTTTCACGACCCACTGCTTCTACTAATTCTGTACGTTCATTTAATAATTGTAAAAGTTGTAAATTAATCTCATCAATTCGATTTCTTAACTGATTTAAATTTTCATTTTTCATTTGATCACCTCATGCTATAGTCTATTTCTATTATAGCTAATAATTGATTCTTTTAAAGTTAGTTTCATTATTGAGCGGCAAAAAAGGGAACAAGATAAAAACTTGCTCCCCTTTTCTCACTATCCACGTAAAACAGCGTCATGCTCTTTAGTTAAAGCATTTAATACTTTTTGGTGTGTTGGTTGTAAATCTTCATCTGTTAATGTTTTTTCACGATCTAAATAGTAAAGTGAAATTGCCACTGATTTTTTACCTTCTTCAACACCTTTACCTTCGTAAATATCAAAGACTTCAACCGTTTGTAATAATTTATTAGCTGCTTTTTTGATGGTTTGAACTAAGTCATCTGCTAATACTTCACGATCAACGACTAACGCAATATCACGTGTCATACCCGGATGTTTAGGTACCATTGCATAAGCAGGTTTTGAAGTTTCTAATCCGAATAACACATCTAATGATAATTCAAATACATATGTTTCATGTAAGTCTAATTCACGTTGTAATTCAGGATGAACTTGTCCAACTACCCCTACTAAGATATCATTTACATAAACCATAGCCGTACGTCCTGGATGGAACTCTTTATATTCATCAGCTACGACTGGACGATAAGTGACATTTAAGTGACCCATTTCAGTTAAGACTGCATCAACATAACCTTTCGCCACATAGAAGTCTACTTTTTCAACTTTTGCTTGCCATTTATTTGTAATGATTTGTCCTGTCACAGCCCCTGAAATTTTCGTTTCTTCTGTATATTCTCCATTAGCTTGACCGTAAACTTTTCCAATTTCATAAATAGCTACCGTATCCATTGTACGTGCATTATTATAACGCACTACTTCTAATAATTGAGGAATGGTTGATTGACGTAAGTGTGAGCGATCTTCACTCATCGGCATCGCTAATTTAACTAATTCTTTCTTGTTAGCTGGGATCGATAAGAATTGCTCTGCTTTTTCAGCACTTGTTAATGAATAAGTAATGACTTGTGTTAATCCGCAAGCCATTAATGTTTGGTGTGCTTTATTGCGCATTAATTGGATTGGTTTATATCCACCTTTAATATCTGTTGAAGGTAACGTTGTTGGAATATTATCGTACCCATAAATACGTCCCGCTTCTTCAATTAAATCCTCAACAATTGTAATATCTAATCGACGAGATGGAACGTGTACCGTAAATACATCACCATTTAAATCATAAGTAAAGTTTAATCGTGTCCAAACATTTGCTACCTCTTCATTGCTCATGTTTGTTCCGAGTACTGAGTTGATTTTAGCTGCTGTAATTTCAATACTTACTGGTTCAACTGTTAACTCATCATGAGCAACGATTCCAGCACATACTTGCCCATTAGCTAACTCAGCTAATAACTGTGCTGCACGGTTAATTGCTAACTCTGTACGTTTTGCATCAATTCCTTTTTCAAAACGAGCTGATGATTCAGAACGTAATCCTAAACGAGTTGATGTTTTACGAACTGATAAACGATCGAATAATGCTGATTCTAATAACACGTTTGTTGTATTATCTGTAACCTCAGTCGCTGCTCCTCCCATCACACCAGCAATGGCAATTGGTGTTTGACCATCCGTAATGATAATATCTCCTTCTGCTAATTCACGATCTTGCCCATCCAATGTTTTCATTGTTTCACCAGCAATGGCTTCACGAACAACAATTTCTTTAGAAGCGATTGTATCGTAATCAAAAGCATGTAATGGTTGTCCCATCTCTAACATGACATAGTTCGTGATGTCAACTACGTTATTTTTCGGGCGCATTCCAGCTGCGATTAAACGAGCTTGTAACCATTGTGGAGATTCTTTGATTTCAACGTTTTTCACAACGCGTGATAAGTACATTGGTGCTTTCTCAGTTTTTGAGCTAACTTTGATTAAGTCTTTAGCAGCTTCTGCTACTTCTTCCACTGTTACTTCATCAAATTTAACGTCACGTGATAAAATAGCAGCTACTTCGTAAGCAACGCCATACATTGATAAACAATCCATACGGTTTGGCGTTAATCCAAGCTCAATCACTGTATCATGGAATTTTAAATATTCTAATGCGTCCATTCCAACTGGAGCATCATCTGCACAAATGAAGATTCCATCTGCATAAGCTTGAGGAACTAACTTTTGCTCAATCCCTAACTCTTTTAATGAACAACACATTCCGTTAGATTCTTCACCGCGTAGTTTTGATTTTTTAATTTTAAAGTTTCCTGGTAAAACAGCTCCTGGTTTAGCCACGATGATTTTTTGTCCAGCCGCTACGTTTTTCGCACCACATACGATTTGAACAACACCGTCTTCTCCACCAACATTTACTTGACATACTGATAATTTATCCGCATTTGGATGTTGTACACGTTCTTCAACATAACCAATTACAACATTCGTTGCATCTGCTAATACATTAACCGATTCTACTTCAATCCCTGTTCTTGTAATTTTTTCTGCTAAATCTTTTGGATCAATATCGCTTAAATCAATATATTGACTTAACCAATTCACTGAAACTAACATCTATATGGCCTCCATTCAATCTTATTTAAACTGATTAATAAATCTTAAATCATTTGTATAGAAGTTACGGATATCTTCAATTCCGTATTTAAGCATGGCGATACGCTCTGCTCCGATACCGAATGCAAATCCTTGATATTTCTTAGAATCAAATCCTGACATTTCTAAGACGTTTGGATGCACCATCCCTGCTCCTAAAATTTCAATCCATCCTGTTCCTTTACAGATGTTACATCCACATCCTGAACATTTTGAGCATGTTACGTCAACCTCTACTGATGGTTCAGTAAATGGGAAGAATGATGGACGTAAACGGATTTCACGATCTTCACCAAACATTTTACGAGCTAATTCTAATAATGTTCCTTTTAAGTCAGCCATTGTAATATCTGTATCAATAACTAATCCTTCAATTTGAGTAAATTGATGTGAGTGAGTCGCATCATCATCGTCACGACGATATACTTTACCAGGGCAGATAATTTTGATTGGTCCTTGACCTTTAGCTGCTTCTAAAACACGTGCTTGTACAGGTGACGTATGTGTGCGTAATAAAGACTCTTCAGTAATATAGAATGAATCTTGCATATCACGAGCTGGATGTCCTTTAGGTAAGTTTAATAATTCAAAGTTATAATGATCCCACTCTACTTCTGGACCTTCTTCAACTGTGTATCCCATTGAGATAAATAAAGCTTCTAATTCGTTCGTCACGGCTTGTAATGGATGAACAACACCAATATAGTTTGTACGTCCTGGTAATGTCACATCAATTGTTTCATTTGCTAACTGTTGTTGAATGGCTAAAGCTTCTAACTCAGCTTTTTTAGTTTCAATTGCTTGTGAAATTACAGATTTAACTTCGTTTGATACTTGCCCAGCACTTTTACGTTCTTCTGGCGCCATATCTTTCATGTTTTTCATCACTTCTTGAATTGGACCTTTTTTTCCTAGGTATTTTACGCGAAGATCATTTAATTGTTTTAAATCAGTTGTATTTGCTACTTCTGATAAAGCTTCGACTTGTAATTGTTTTAATCGATCTAGCATCTTAATTCCTCCAAACTGTTTTTTTAAAAATAAAAAAACGTCCTTAAAAAAGGACGTTTCACACGCGGTACCACCTTTATTGCTAAGATAAATTCTTAACCTCTTAAAACGGATAACGGCCGCAACCGGATGTGATTAGCATCACTCACAAGGTGAATTCATGAGTTTAACTATAAGAGTGCTTCCAGTCTTAGACACCCTCTCCCTTAATAGCAAGTTCCTCATTACTACGCCTTAATCAACGTTTTTTTATTTTTTCTTATCTCTATTATATACATTCAAATGAAAAATGTACAATATTTTATGATATTTAGTAAAATTTTCAATTCATTAAACGAATTTAAACGGTTCCGTACTTAACTCAGAGGCCAGTGCAATATCGCCCATTAATTCATTTAATAAACTTGCAACATGTTGCTTCATAATACACTCTGCATGGTGTCCCACATCTAAAATGTTTAATCCCATCTCTTGAGCATCTTGGGCATCATGGAATCCTACATCACCTGTAATAAATAAATCAGCTTTCTTAGCCTTAACAGGTCCAATATAGCTACTTCCACTTCCACCAATAATCGCAACTGTTTTAATTTTTTTATTCAGCTTACCAACGAAGCGGGCATGTGAAACATTTAAAGCCTGTTTAACGTGTTGAATATACTCAGAAGCTTCAACTGGATTTTCAACTTGCCCAATACGTCCAAGACCATACTCAGCATCAGGCATCGTCACATTTAAGGCATACACATCATATGCCATTTCTTCGTAAGGATGTACCGTTTTAATTTTAGCAATCACACAACTTACTAAAGAAGTTGGAAGTACCCCTTCAATCTTCACTTCATCCACGTATTCAATTTCACCAGTTTGTCCGATAAACGGTTGACTACCCGCTAATGGTTGAAATGAACCGGTTCCTGAAGTCGTAAATGTGCAGTGTGAATAAGCACCAATCTGTCCAACGCCTGCATCTCCCATAACCTGACGAACATCTTCAACATGTGTGCTAGGAACATAAATCGCAATTTTTGAATATTCTTCACGTTTCGTCGGAATTAAAGGTTGAATGTTCATTAACCCTAGAGCATTAGCTAAACAGTCATTCATCCCATTTTTTGCGATATCAAAGTTGGTGTGCATAGAATACACACAAATATCGTGCTTGATGCAAAGCTCTACGATTTTCCCTTTTGGAGTATTCGTATTAATTGAAGCTAATGGACGATAAATAAATGGATGATGCGCCACGATTAAATTGGCTCCACGTTCAATCGCTTCTTCAACGACCGCCTTAGTTACATCGAGTGTCACTAAAACTTTAGTTAATGGGCGATTCACATTTCCGATATGTAATCCAATAGGATCTTTATCGTAAGCTAAATGTTTTGGAAATAAGACTTCCAATTGTTTAATGACATCTGAAATACTAAGACTCATTTATAACACCTCTTTTAATAATGCTTGGCGTTGTTTTAAACTCTCCAAACGTGGATGATTCACTGGTAATTGATGAATGATGGATTCATTTTTAGCAAATTCTTTACTCCATTTTGCATGGAAAACGTCATGTTCTTTGTTTAAGCGTAAAATTGGCCCAAATTCAATATCTAACTCGCTATAAGGGACTAATTCCTCAACTGGTTTAGCAACAATAATCTCATAGAACTTTCCTTCATCTAAAACGATTTTTTC
The DNA here is from genome assembly GCF_025594975.1 of Turicibacter sp. T129. Classification (NCBI taxonomy): domain Bacteria; kingdom Bacillati; phylum Bacillota; class Erysipelotrichia; order Erysipelotrichales; family Turicibacteraceae; genus Turicibacter; species Turicibacter sp. T129. The sequence goes on from NZ_JAMQUU010000026.1 coordinate 60,087, forward strand.
ATCAATGATTTCAAATTGATGTGCTGCTAGCCAAGCACGCAATAAGTTAGCATCAATATTAGGTTGTAAGACTAAACGTTGAAATGATTGAGACAATGAGATATTGTCTTCTAAAATAGAGACAATTAATTTCCCACCCATTCCAGCAATCACAACACCTTCAACTTCAGAAGGATTTAAAACCGTTAAGCCCGGACCTAAGCGTGTTTCAATTTTCTCATTTAAGTTGTATCGAGCAATTGTTGTTTTTGCTGCTTCTAAAGGACCTACCCCGATATCAGCCGCAATTGCTTTTTTTAATTGACCATTTAAAATACCTACACAAGGTAGGTATGCATGGTCTGTTCCAACATCCGCTACAGTTTGTAGTGGTGCTAGAGCATTTAAACATGTTTGTAAACGTAACGATAAATCGTAATTCATACTATCGAATCCTATTCTTCCATGAAGTCTTTTAAGCGACGGCTACGAGAAGGATGGCGTAGTTTTCGTAATGCTTTTGCTTCAATCTGACGAATACGTTCACGAGTTACACCGAATTCTTTTCCGACTTCTTCAAGTGTACGTGTGCGTCCATCTTCAAGTCCAAAGCGTAAACGTAACACGCGCTCTTCACGATCGGTTAACGTTTCTAAGACATCATCTAATTCTTTTTTAAGCATTTCGTTAGAAGCAAACTCAGATGGTGATAATGCATCCGCATCTGGAATGAAATCTCCTAAGTGTGAATCATCTTCTTCACCTACTGGTGATTCTAATGAAACGGGTTCTTGAGAGATTTTTAAGATTTCACGAACTTTCTCAGGTGAAATTCCCATTTTTTCTGAGATTTCTTCTGGTAATGGTTCACGCCCTAATTCTTGAACTAATTGACGTTGAATACGAACTAATTTATTAATTGTTTCAACCATGTGAACTGGGATACGAATTGTACGTGCTTGGTCAGCAATCGCACGAGTGATAGCTTGACGAATCCACCATGTTGCATATGTTGAGAATTTGAATCCTTTACGGTAGTCAAACTTTTCAACGGCTTTAATTAATCCCATGTTTCCTTCTTGGATTAAGTCTAAGAATAACATTCCACGTCCCACATGACGTTTTGCAATACTTACAACTAAACGTAAGTTTGCTTCAACTAGACGTTTTTTCGCGTACTCACCTTCATGAATCACGCGACGTGCTTCTTCATCACTTAACTCAGTAATTCCAATTAAGAATTCATTTCCATCATTTGCTTCTCCAGCATCTTTAATTAAAGAGTCAATACGCTCTAACAATTCAGCTGGAAGCTCTTCATTGCGACGACGTAAATCTAAAATCTCAGTCGAAATATCTCCGCGCTCAATTTTCTTCGCAAAGTTAATCTCTTCTTGGCTTGATAATAATTCAACACGTCCGATCTCTTTTAAGTACATACGAACTGGATCGTTGATTTTAAACTGTGATGTAAACTCAAAATCATCGAATTTTTCTTCTAAATCTACTTCATCCTCAGCATTAAAGTCAGCTGGGATGTTTTCATCATCTTCATCTTCGTTATCGAAATCAGGTAAGATTAAAACTGTTTCTTCCTCTTCTGCTTGAGCAACTTCTGGTTCAACAATTTTTTCTGATTTAACGATATCAATTCCTTCTGCATCATATAAATCTAAAAATGAACTAATCATTTCTGGGTCTAAATGAACTTGTTCAAAGTTATTATTGATTTCATCGTATGTTAAATAACCACGTTTTTTTCCTAACTTGATTAATTGATTATTAATTTCTAAAATCTTTTTTTCGTCAAGTACCGGATTTGACATAAAACCACTCCTTCTATTTCCCAAACTGTTGTTTGAGTTGATTTACTTTACCTAGTAATTCCAATTTCTCGTGATCTAATGTTGCTTCGCTAATTTGTTTTTTTAATTGCTCCATCTGAGCTCTATAAACATATTCTTTAACGACAGAAATTAAATCATAAATGACTTCATCACTTCCAAGGGGTGGAAGCGACTCGCACTCAAAAATAATATCTGTAATCGGCTTAACTAAGGCTTCGTCAATCCAATTTAAAAAATATTGTAAATTCATCGTTTCATGTGTCGTGTAATAATCTAAAATATATAGCACGATATTACGACGCGTTGGATCATTCAAATAACCATTTAACTCTTTTTCTACCTGTAAAGCGACACGGCGCTCTTTTAACATGTAGTGAATTAACATTTTTTCAGAACGTTCATATTTAGTATCTCGCACTTGTCTTGAATGTATCTGTAGGTTTTCGTTTTTATTGTTATTAATATTGGCATTTTTATACACTTGACTTTTGCTACTATTGAACTCCTGCAAAATACTTTGCTCACCTATTGAAATATCATACGCTAATTTTTTTAAAATTAACTCTTGCAGAGTGTGACTTTGCAAGGTATAAGCAAAATGGTAGATTTGACGTTTAAATTGCTCTCGATGGCTAACAAATTCTAAATTAAACTGTCGTTTAATATAACGATACTGATAATCGACAGCTGGAATTGCTTGATCAATTAACTTAGAAAAGGCCTCTTTCCCGTGTGTCTTAATAAACTCATCAGGATCCATTTTATTTGGAATTTCAACGACACTGACTGAAAAGTTTTGTGCCATTAAAATAGGAATTGCTTTGTTCGCAGCAGCGAGTCCGGCTTTATCCCCATCAAAACATAATATAATTTGATCAGTTAGACGGCGTAATTCACGACTATGATCTTCGGTCAAAGCGGTTCCCATCGTCGCGACTGATTCAACAAATCCCGCTTCAACTGCGGAAATAACATCTAAAAATCCTTCAAATAATAAGACTCGATTATGACGACGAATCGCTAACTTAGCATCATTTAAATGATAAATAAGCTTTCCTTTTTGGAAAATAGGTGATTCAGGTGAGTTCACGTATTTCCCTAAATGAGTATCCCCTTCTAAGAAAACACGACCACTAAATCCAACCACGTGTCCGATTTTATCAAAAATAGGGAACATAATACGGGATTTAAATCGATCATAATATTGTCCATTATGCTCATTAAGTAAACCTAATTTCATCGCCACATCTAACGAATATCGATTATTAGCTAACGTTTTAACTAAAGCGTCCGAATAAGATGGAGCTAACCCGATTCCAAACTTCGCAATCGTTTCATCACTCATCCCACGATTATGAAGATAATCTAATGCCACTTTTCCTTCTTTTGTGTGATTTAAATAATAGTGATAAAATCCTTTAGCAAACTCTAAAATATCAAATTCATTTTTAAACTTAGCGTCTTGAATCGATTCATCTGATGGTAGAACAATGTTCGTTTCAATCCCCGCACGCTTGGCTAATTTTAAGATAGCTTGTGGATATGAAATAGCTTCAAGTGAAGAGACGAACGAAACGACGTTTCCTCCTTCTCCACAACCAAAGCACTTATAGATTCCTTTATCTGGTGACACGACAAAAGAGGGGGTATTTTCCCCATGGAAAGGACATAAACCTTTATAATTCTTCCCAGCTTTACTCAATTGTACATAGTCACTAATGACATCAACGATATCACTTTTTTCTACGACTTCATCAAATAATTCTTGTGGAATTCGACCCTTTCCCATCGTGTTCACCCTCTCTCCTATAATGTCTTAATTTTAAAATTTTAAAGCAACTTTATGTAGAAATTAAAATTGAATTTTTGAAGTAATGTACTCAACTAATTCATCGATTGCTACACGTTCTTGTTCCATTGTATCACGATGACGAACTGTTACTTTTTTATCTTCTAATGAATCATAGTCGAATGTGACACAGAATGGTGTTCCAATTGCATCTTGACGACGATAACGTTTACCGATTGTTCCCGCTTCATCATAATCAACCATCATATGTTTAGATAATTCTGCAAACACTTCTAATGATTGTTCATTCAATTTCTTAACTAATGGTAAGACCGCCACTTTGTAAGGAGCTAAAGCTGGGTGAAATTTTAAAACTTCACGTGTTTCTCCATTTTCTAACGTTTCTTCTTCATAAGCATCAATTAAGAACGCTAATGTCACACGGTCTGCTCCTACTGATGGTTCAATACAGTATGGTACATATTTTTCATTTGTTGTTGGATCTTGATATTCGAAGTTTGCTCCTGATTCTTTCATATGTGCTTTTAAGTCGAAGTCAGTACGGTTGGCAACTCCCCATAACTCTCCCCAACCAAATGGGAAACGGTACTCGATATCTGATGTTCCGTTACTGTAGTGACTTAATTCTTCTGGTGAATGTTCACGTTGACGAATATGTTCTGGATTCATTCCTAAATTTACCAACCAATTCCAGCAATATTGTTTCCAGAACTCATACCATTGTCCATCTTCACCTGGTTTACAGAAGAATTCTAATTCCATTTGTTCGAATTCACGTGTACGGAATGTAAAGTTTCCTGGTGTAATTTCGTTACGGAATGATTTCCCGATTTGTCCAATTCCAAATGGAATTTTTTTACGGCTAGTACGTTGAACATTTTTGAAATTAACGAAGATTCCTTGTGCTGTTTCTGGACGTAAATAAACAGCTGATTTATCGTCTGAAACAACTCCCATGTGTGTTTTAAACATTAATTCAAATTGACGAATATCTGTAAAGTCATGAGCTCCACAGTCTGGACATGCAATATTGTGCTCACGAATATAAGCCATCATTTGCTCTTCTGTCCATCCATCAGCTACGATATCGTCTCCATGATCTTCGATTAATTTATCTGCACGGTGACGACTCTTACATGCTTTACAGTCCATTAAAGGATCACTAAATCCTCCAACGTGCCCTGATGCAACCCAAGTTTGAGGATTCATTAAGATGGCACTATCTAACCCCACATTATATGGTGACTCTTGGATAAATTTTTTCCACCAAGCTTTTTTCACGTTATTTTTTAATTCCACACCTAACGGCCCATAATCCCAAGTATTTGCTAATCCTCCATAAATTTCGCTTCCTTGGTAAACGAATCCTTGTGTTTTACACATATTTACGATTTTTTCCATTGTTACTTGACTCATTTTAACGCTCCTTCACTTAACAAAATTCTGGTCTCGTGAACATAGAGAAAATAAAAACTCCCATACCTATGCCACGAGCATAGGGACGAGAGTTATTCCCGCGGTTCCACCCTATTTGTAAAATCCTATGATTTTACCACTTTGTTAACTATGCTCAAAAGTTCCCTTCCTTAAGACCTTGAAATCTGGCTCCCACCTTCCCAGACTCGCTGCCATTCAAATGTTCAAAAGTACTACTCTTCGTCTTCACATAAATATTGCATTATACTACTACCATTATAGTATATCAATAGTTAAAAGACAATATACAAAAATACGAAAAACGACGGCAAAAAAACAATAATTACAACTAATAATCACACATTTATTAAAATTCATACATAAAGATAATTTATACAACATGACTCTTTCTACTTTCTATTATGCTTTTCAAATATAAAGTAGAAAAAGAAGAGCAAATTCGCTCTTCTTTAAATTTCTTTCATAAATTTCTTAGTCTGAAGATGTAAACCAGCATATGAATCATAATAGGCATCTAAAAATTGCTCAATTGGTTTCAACAATTCTTCTTCTAATTCAACCTCAGGTAAATGATTAATATCAACCTTATACAGTGCACGAACAATTGGAATAAGGGGAGCATCAATTAAAATAGGTTCTGCTGGGTGATAACACTTAGCACAAACTAATCCTCCTTGGCGTACACTCAGTGTTGCGATATGTTCTGTACTTCTACACACAGCACAGCAATCCATTACAGGTTCAATGCCAATAATAGGCATCATTTTAAGTTGAAAAATTATACTTAATAAATAAGCTGAATAACCTTGTTCAGCTGCATCTAAGAAATTTTTCAACATACGATAAACATACGAACTGTACTCAGATTCAGCCATCCCTTTTAAAATTAATTCAATCATAAAATAAAAATAAGCTATATTTTCATAATCTAACTTTACATTTAAATAATAATCAATAACGTCTCCACTATAAACATAATATAGATCGCTATTGGCATTTGTTGAGGGCTTTAAATTAAAACGTGCACAAGTCAATGGCTGGACGAGTGCACTTTTTTTTGTATTAACTTTATTGGCGTTTTGTACAAAAACGCCAATAACCCCCTGATTCTCCGTCAGAACTTTAACAATTTTATGGTGTTCTCCATAGTTAAAGCTCTTCAATATAATTCCTTCAACATCAATTGCCACGCTACTCCTCCTCTGTAACTTTAGCAGGCTTTACATTAGCAATCTCTTCTGAGAACTCAGTATTTATATTGTCTATCGCTAACTTATCTGATTCTTTCATTAACAAATAGTGATCAATTTTTCCTGTACGTTTAAAGACTTCCCATTCTAGACTATTCATGTATGATCCCTTCTTACTAGCTTCGCTATTATTTTTAGCCCCTATACATTAGTATGGCTAAGAAGAGAAAATCTATGATAATTCCAATTTAATTTTGTCTTAAAAAGTCGAATTAGTATTCTTTTTCACTATATCCAAAGTCATTTAGATATAATTTTTTATTACGCCAATCTTTTTGAACTTTTACCCATAATTCTAAGTAGATTTTTGTTCCTAATAATTTAACGATATCTTTACGAGCTAATGTCCCGATGTCTTTTAACATCTTTCCACCTTTACCAATTAGGATTCCTTTTTGAGATGGACGCTCTACAACAATCGTTGCCATCACATCAATGACATTTTTCCCATCTACTTTTTCAATTTTATCAATAACAACAGCTACTGAATGTGGCACTTCTTCATGTGTTAAATGCAATACTTTCTCACGAATTAATTCTGAAATAATGAAACGTTCTGGATGATCCGTAATATGATCTGATGGGTAGAATTGTGGTCCTTCTGGCAACTCTTCTTTGATAACAGAAAGTAAAGTATCGATATTTTCTCCTGTCATCGCTGAAATTGGAATAATACCCGCAAAGTCATGCTGATCACGGAAAGTCGCAATCACTGTTAATAATTCTTCTTTTGTAATTAAATCAATTTTATTGATAACTAAAAAAACTGGTTGCTTAACTGATTTTAAATGCTCTAAAATGAATTGATCTCCGCGACCTAACTTTTCAGTTGCATTTACCATAAACATAACTGCATCTACTTCATTTAATGTTCCAATCGCTAAATCAGTCATAAACTTCCCTAACTCATGCTTCGGTTTATGAATTCCTGGTGTATCGATAAAAATCGTTTGCGAATCGTTATCTGTAATAACTCCTTGAATTTTATTTCGTGTCGTTTGTGGTTTATCACTCATAATGGCGATTTTTTTCCCTAAAACTTTGTTTAAGAATGTTGATTTCCCAACATTAGGACGCCCTATGATAGAAACAAATCCTGATTTAAATGTTGCATTAGTCATTATAGATCCTCCGATGTGAATGAATATGGTAATAATTGTGCGACTGTGTATGTTTTGATTTCGTCTTTGTTACTTAATAAAATCACTTGTGCATCTTGTGGCATTAACTCACTAATCACTTGACGACAAGCCCCACAAGGTGAAATTGGACGATCTGTATTAGCAACAACAGCAATCGCTTCAATATCGTCACGACGATAACCTTTTGTAAAAGCTGTAAATAAAGCAGAACGCTCTGCACAATTTGTTAATCCATATGAAGCATTTTCAATGTTTGCTCCATTAATAATACTTCCATCTTTTAATTTTAAGGCTGCCCCTACTGAGAATTTAGAATAAGGTGCATAAGCATTTTTATAAGCTTCCTTTGCTGCTGCGATTAAGTCTGCGTACATTTCTTTCATAAACTCTTCACCTACTATTTAAATATATATGGAAGAAAAATAATTCCTCCAATAATTGTCGCAAAAATAGCTGCGACAAGAACCGCTCCTGCGGCAATATCCTTTGCAATTTTAGCATAAAGATGATATTCAACTGTCACTAAATCAACCGTTCTTTCAATAGCAGTATTCACCATTTCTAAACAGATGACTTGTGTACTAACGAGTAGAATAATTAGAAACTCTACTTTACTAATACCAAAATAAAGGCCACCTAAAATAGCAGCCAAAGCTGCTATATAGTGGACCTTTATATTACGCCCTATTACAAACGATGTCAAGATACCACAAAAAGCATGTTGAAAAGATTTTATTAATGCTTTAACGGAATGTTCCTCTTTAACGTCGAATTCCGAGCGCATTTAAGACATCCTCCTGTTTACCAAACATGATTTTCTCTTCTTCTGGCTCTATATGATCATAACCTAACAAATGAAGGCATCCATGAACAGCAAGGAAACTTAACTCACGTTCAAATGAATGTCCATAACGCTCAGCTTGCTCACGTGTTCTTGGTAAAGAAATAAAAACATCTCCAAGCATTCGAGGCATTGGAATTCCTTGAATTTTAATTTCTCCCGGCATTTCATCTTCAATAGCAAACGTAATAACATCTGTTACGGCATCTTTTTGACGGTAGTTCGCATTAATCTCACGAATTTGCTCATTATCAACGAAGATAAAACTGCACTCTAACATCTCATTTGTCAAATTTTCTTGTTTAATCGTTTCATTAACTACTGTTGTAATCATTGCTTCATAAGTCTCAACCGACTCACTCGTTTGATTATAAAATTGGATATCTACTCCCATATCTGTTACTCCTTTTTACTCACCAGTCTTTTCATAGCTTTCAATAATTTTTTGAACAAGCGTATGACGAACAACGTCAACTGTTTCGAATTGAACAAATTCAATTCCTTTTACATCTGATAAAATTTCTTTTGCATGTTTTAAACCTGATTTTACTGGTTTAGGTAAGTCAATCTGAGTCTCATCACCTGTGACTACCATCTTAGAATTAAATCCTAAACGCGTTAAGAACATTTTCATTTGCTGTTTCGTTGTATTTTGTGCTTCATCTAAAATGATATACGCATCTTCAAGGGTACGACCACGCATATAAGCAAGTGGCGCAATCTCAATAATTCCACGTTCAATCATTTTTTCTGTTTGTTCCAGACCTAGTACATCATATAATGCATCATATAGCGGACGTAAATATGGGTCAACCTTTTCTTTTAAATCTCCTGGTAAAAATCCAAGGTTTTCTCCCGCTTCAACGACTGGACGCGTTAAGATGATTTTACGAACAATATTCTTTTTAAGTAACGCAACACCAATCACAACCGCTAAATAAGTTTTTCCGGTCCCGGCTGGTCCAATTCCAAAAACAAGGTCATTGTCTTGAATTTTACGATAATATTCTTTTTGATTGAATGTTTTAGCATAGATGGTTTTTCCTTGAATCGTTTTGATAATTTTATAACGCTCATCAAAGAGTGATTCTAATTCACCTAAACGATGCTGTTCATTCATTTTTATTGCATATAACACATCACGTTCTGTAATTTCTTTTCCTTTACGATGTAACTCCACAAGTGCTAATAACACTTGACGAATAATTTCGGCTTTTTTCTCATCACCGAATAAATACAACTGATCGCCTCGTAATGAAATTTCGACATTGTAGTAATCTTCAAAGATTTTTAAATGTTTATCATGATGTCCAACAACTGAGATTGTCTCATCAATAGTTTCAAACACTGCAGGTATTTTAATAGGGTCTTTACTCATAATTCAGCTCCTCTAATATGCAATATTTTCGTATATTGTCAGATGACACTTATAAATAAATTGTGTCTCTGTCTCTTCTTCTGATATTATCTCCAAATTCTTAATGATAAACTCCCCATCTGTCTCTTGTTTAAATTTATTTTTAACAAGTGTCAGAAGATTTGCCTTTAATTCTTCAGAAGTATTTACTCTCATTATATCACGTTTTTCATAATATTGTCTTTTTTCTAAATAAAGGGGAGATTCTTCCATAAAAAAGAATGGATTGTACTCTTTTGTCACTTCTTCATACTTCTCATAAGCAATCTCTTGTGAAAGAAAGTTAAACTCCATTCCACCCAGATAGAGAACATAAGTAGTTTGTTTGTTAGCTGTAAAACCTTCTTGTACATCAACTTTTTCCGCCGTCACATTAACTTCATACCAGGTATCTGCCCAAACTTCTCCTTTAGCGGTATCTTCAATAGGTATAATTTCAGTTGTATACGGTTGCTCGACATAGCAAGTAACTAATGGATCTCCTTCTTTAACGAGCTGGTTTTGTTCAACTAACACCCGGCAACTTGAAACTTTATAATTTTTAATGATCCCTGAACGCTTCGCATATAGCGTGTCGGAATAAGTGTCTAAATCATCACGCTCATCTACTGGTGTATTATAAACATCGAAAACGATATCTGTTCCTTTGCGATAAATATTTATCCAAACATATTCATTATAATACGCTTCAAGTTCAGTTTTTATATCTTCAACCTCACTTTTTAAAAAGTGAAATGGTCCAACCTGATTAAAATGAGGCTCAAGTAATGCCTCTAACTCTTGTTGTTCTTGAGTATTTAAATTCCCATTAATTCGATAACCAATTGTATGTTTATTCATCAAAATCATTAATACACACGTTAAAGCGACAATGGGAACAATAATTTTCAAGATGGCAGGATAAATCGATAACTCTGTCACAATCGGATAACGAGTTTCAAGCTGTTTGGCTACATCCTTTCGAATTGTAACCAAATAGCCATCTTCATGTTTTTTCACCCCATAAATCATTATATTTTGACGCCTGAGCTGGGTGACTTCTGTCATAGAAGGCACTATAATTTGTACTTTTGTTATAAAGATACTTAACCATTTATTATTCATCCATATCACCGACTATTTCTATTTTTTTTATCCCATCACTTTCAATTCGAATGACTAAATCACCATACTCTTTAATACGTAAGTTCACCCCAAAAATCACATAGCGGTTATCTGGGGTCTTCAAAATACAAGATTCCTCTGTAAAATTCTCTACCGTACAACGATCATTGACAATGACGCTTTTATTCTGTATGAGTTGAATAAGAGGATAACTCAAGGCTTGCTTAAAGATTAATGATTCAACCTTATTAATCATTTCCATTCTATCACCATCGTTTTTGTCTTAACTCTTCTTATACTCATAAGATTGTATGAGATGACACCTTGGAATATGAACATTTACTTAAAAATGCTTTTGATAAACTACATGAAGCCGCCATTTTTACTCTAAATTTAGATACACTACCAATATATTACTGATTTAATTAGAATAAAAAGGGGCTGTCTCAAAATAGATG
>NZ_JAMQUU010000027.1:0-18212 GCF_025594975.1 Turicibacter sp. T129
CGGAAGAACCACTTTTTTATTGACATTTATATCCACTTCGCTTTTTATTGAATTGGTCGTTATTTGTCGAATTATGCACGTGAAATAAAAATGCTATAAAAATAATAAAAAGCTTTGGATATATTTTCGTATATCCAAAGCTTTTTATCTATTAACAATCATCAGTTTCTCTATTTAAGAAAATCTCATTTTTTTGACGGCAATTGTTTTTCCGTTTTGTGTGTAGACGCGTGGAACGCGATCACTAATTAGACATAGGATTTCATAACTAATGGTTCCAATTTCTTTTGCTACACGTTCAACAGGCATGCCATCTCCAATTAATGTGACTGTTGTTCCCATTGGAAATTGTTTTGGTAATCGAATCATCATCTGATCCATACAAACACGTCCTACAATTTCACATTCATGCCCTTCAACAATGACACATCGACCTTGATGTAAACGAATCCAACCATCAGCATAACCAATAGGAACGACACCAATCCACTCATCATTTTTTGCTTCGTAAGTAGATCCATAACCAACTTTATCGCCTTTTTTAATTTGTTTAACCTGTACTAAATTTGATAGTAATTTAAGAGCAGGTTTTAAATCAAAATCAATTGGAATAAAATTGGCATCTGGATTAACACCATATAATCCAATTCCTAAACGAATCGCATGATCAAAATCAAATTCCTTTTGGAGTAATGTCGCTGTATTTTCTAAATGAACATACTTCACGCCACTCAAGTCTAAGTTTGAAATTAAATTTTTAAAATTTTGTATTTGATAATCTAAATACTCCTTATCACAATCAGCTGTTGCCATATGAGTAAAAATACCTTCAACTTCCACCATCGGAGCAGTCTTTAATAAATTAAAATTAGTTTGAATCTGATTCGCATCCATCAACCCTAAACGGTGCATCCCACTATCAATCTTTAAGTGTACTTTAATTTTCTTTTCTAGAGGTAATGAAACAAGATGATTAATCCACACTTCATCGTGAGCAGTTAGTGAAATATTATTTTCTGCAGCCAATGCAACATCTTTTAATCGTGTCATTCCTAGTACTAAAATTGGAACTTCAATTCCTGATTGACGAAGACGTAAAGCTTCATCAAGTCCACTCACTGCTAAACAACTCACACCCGCTTCAATCGCAACTTTTGAAACTTCGGCATCCCCATGCCCATATCCATTGGCTTTCACAACAGCGAAGATTTCCTTCGTTGGGTGTAAGTCTTTAATTTGCTTTACATTATGAGTAATCGCATCTAAGTCAATCTCTGCCCATGTATCACGATAATACTCTTGCATACTCTTCACCTCTACCCATTTGTTAGTTTATATGATATGCACGATAAACTTCGTTTTTCGCCATCTTACGTTCTTTAGCGACACGTTTAATACTTTCATTCGTGCTATATCCTTCCCCGACATAATGCTCAACATGATCCACCACATCAAGCTCTTGCCACCAAAGAGTCTCCTCTTTTTTCTCAGTTGAGCCTTCAACAATGACAACCATCTCACCGCGTAACTCATCTACAATCTCTAACACTTCTTCAATACTTCCGCGTACAAACTCTTCATACTGCTTCGTTAACTCGCGCGCAATAACAATACGACGATTTCCTAACACCTCAAGCATCGCTTGTAACGTCTCTTTAATACGGTGTGGAGACTCATAATAAATCGTTGTGAACGGTTGATATTTTAAATCTTCTAACTCTTTTTTCTTCTTCGATTTCACACGGTTTAAGAATCCGTAGAATAAAAATGGTTGTGGCACTAAACCTGAAGCAATTAACGCGGATAGCGCTGCATTGGCACCTGGTACTGGAATCACAGCATATCCCGCTTCAATAGCCGCAGCGACCACTTCATAACCTGGATCAGAAATACAAGGTAATCCCGCATCACTTACTAATGCGATATTTTTCCCTTCGCTTAATAACTCGATAATGTAATCACCTTTTGAATCCTTGTTATGCTCATGATAACTCGTTAACGGTGTCTCGATTTCAAACACGTGACATAACTTTTTCGTATGTCGTGTATCTTCTGCCGCAATTAAATCGACTGACTTTAAAACTTCTATACAACGTGGCGTCATATCACCTAAATTTCCAATCGGCGTTGCCACTAAATATAAACACGCTAATTCTTGCTTAAAACTTTTTTGAATCTGCATTTTGGTCACTCCATCTATCAATGATACCCTCTATTATAACAGATTTTAGGCTTCTTTTTTGTTATGACTTATCAGTAATTTATGAAATTCATACCGATTGATGACATATTGCATCACTGATACCGAAAGCACCACCATGTCCTCAAAATCTTGTGCCACACTTCTAGTTATAGGCACCTGATTAAGACGATGCGTTAACTTATAGACATACTCTCGAATTTCATTCACACTTCGAAACGGAATAATTTTCACCGTTTCAAGTGTCGCAAATTTCTTCGCAGCATAACGATGTAACATCACTTCGTACTTCAAATGCTTGGCAATCGAATGATTGTCATATAAATAATCATTCGCATGATAAATACACGCATAATCACAGAAAAAGTGAATTAAAATCCCTAAGTTTTCAGAAAACTCTGGAATACTCGCTTTACTATTTAACAAACGATGAAGCATATCAAAAATGATTTCTTCATTATCTCGATGATAATGGCTCATCCGTAAATACTTCTGATGAATATCCGGCTTGATATTTCCATACACAAAACGTCGTTTGTGGATAAAGGCTTGATTTGATGGTGATAACTGTTGATATAAAAACTCACCTACCATCCGATGCGTATTTGCAATCATTATCTCACCATCCTTTCTACATGACTGCTGAAAATAATTGGGCTAATGACTGAGCGGTTCGGATCCTAATCGGGCGTTTTTGCCACTCAGTATAAATAATCTCAGTCGAACGTGAAAAATCAATATTAAAATCATTTAGTAAAGCTTCAATCGATTGGGTTTGATACAGCATCACATTTACTTCAAAGTTTAAATAAAAACTTCGAATATCCATATTCGTCGTTCCAACCGTTGCAATTTTCTCATCGACTACAATAACTTTGGCATGACAGAACACCCCATCATATGTAAAAATCCGAACTCCAACAGCTAGCAACTGTTCAAAATAAGACTGCGTCGCGTAATAAACAAACTTCTTATCTGGTCGACCTGGAACAATAATTCGAACATCAATTCCAGATAACGCCGCATTTTTTAAAGCCATTATAACATCAAAATCAGGGATTAAATATGGAGTTATAATGTAAATACTATGATTCGCATCCATAATCATTCGAAAAATCGATTGCTTAATCGGAGCAATACTTGATTGTGGTCCAGCATCAACGACTTGCACCCCACCATCTTCTTCACTCGGATAAGACATATAGTAATGATCATCCTCCAGTCTCTCTCCCGTTGCAAAAAACCAGTCGCCTGAGAAAATCACGGCTAAATCATGTACGGCCTCGCCCTCAATGAGAATAGATGTATCTCGCCAAAAGCCAAATTTTACGGAACGATGAATATATTCATCCCCAATATTAATACCACCTGTTATCGCCAACTTTCCATCCACCACTAAAATTTTACGATGATTTCGATGATTCATTTTATTCGATAAAAATGGAATCCATACCTTATCAAATTCCGCAAACATAATTCCAGCACTCTTCATCATCTGAATCGCATCCTTTGACATTCGTTTTGAAGATCCCATCGAATCAATTAAGACACGAATCTCAACGCCTGCCTTCGCACGCTCAATGAGTGCCTCAATGACACGCATCCCCATCTCATCACTGTGGAAAATATAATATTCTAAAAAAATAAACTCTTTTGCATTTTTAATCGCCTCTAATAAAACCGGAAACTTTTGCTCACCATTGGTTAAAATACGCGTCTGTGTCTTAAAGGTGACATCATTTTGACTCGTCATTTTATTTAGTTTCACTAATCTTAACGCCTCGTAGCTCAATTCCGTTTCAACATCCGAATGATCATGATGTCTCGCCGGTACCACATAGTCTGATCCAAGCTGTTTCATTCGGCGACGATAACGGAACGTTTCTCGGAATCCATTTCCAAGCATAATATACAAAATCAATCCAATCACCGGAAATAATGCAATGACAAATAACCACGGTAATTTATTCTTCGAATCCGAGTAAATAAAAATAAGGAGCCACACTAAAATGGATGCCACCGAAAGTCCAATATAAATTAAACTCCCTGTCGCAACTGCTACACTATCAATTACTGACGAATAATAAAAACTTGAAAAATAAACAATCACCGTCAAAATAGCCAGTACTATTAATACAATCGATCTTTTCATCTTATCACCTAAAACTATTCTATCCATGAAGCAAACTCTTTATAACAAGATTCATTTAATCGTAAAAAAAGTCGCCTCTAATCGAGACGACTATTCTTTCTTACCAAGCATGAATAAATCTAAAATTTCCTGACTATAATTTAAACTTTTTTCATTTTCATAAACAAATAGTGGATTTTCAATACGAAGGTTTCCTGGATTACCACCTTTAATTCCTTCAATTAAAAGCACATTGGCTTCACGATTAATACGCGGATAAACTAAACGCATACGCTTAGGTTCAATCTTATATTTTCTAAAGGTTTCAATAATATCAATTAAACGATCTGGACGGTGAACCATTGCAAAGCGTCCACCTTGCTTTAATAATAATGACGCTTCCTTCACGACATCATCAAGTGTTGCTAATACTTCATGACGTGCAATCGTTAAATAATCATTTTTATTTAAATTACTATCTGGATTCACTTTGAAATACGGCGGATTACATGTCACCACATCATGTGCATACTTTCCAAGCTTCTCATGAATCCCTTTTAAGTCACCCTGAACAATCTTAATACGATCTTCCAGACCATTGACTGCCACATTACGTGTTGCTAAATCATAAGACATCTCTTGAATTTCAACCCCTGTAATATGAGCATTTTTACTACGAAGTGATAAAAATAAAGGAACCGGTGCATTCCCTGTACATAAATCCACAATCGACTTCGCATTCTTATTTAACGTCGCATAATCACCAAGCAACGTCGAATCTAACGAGAAATTAAACATCTCAGGATTTTGAATAATCTTTAAACCATCATAACCTAATAAATCATTCAAAACCTCATTCTCTTTCAAAAACTTTTCCTTATCTAACACATCAAGCACCATCCAATGAAAAAATATAAACTACGGTAAAATTCTACTTCTAAGACAAAGTCCTTCATATAGTTGAAGGACTTTTAAATATTAAAAAATTTGAACTAATATCATTTAATAAACACTTTATCCACAATCTAAGTGGCATCAGTCCTAATGAACCACAAATAACTAGTATTCACAATAATGAGCTGTCCCTGGCAAAACTCAAATGCTACAATAAAAAATTATTCCTTGCAAATATAGATTACAAAACAGATAGCACTACCTAATCCAGATTTGAGTCGCAGTATCTCTATAAAGTCTTAAACTGCCTATCGACTCTTAAAGAGTCAATGTCAGTTTAGACGACTTTTACGAGCAGACTAAACACGACTCTCAACTTTTTAATCAATCAATTGTTTTAGTTCTGGGTCGATTTGGATTTCTTCTTTTTTGACTTTACGGTCTAAGATTTTAAGGATTTCTGAGGCGTCATGTTTACGGATTGTATCTTTGTACTCGACCATTAATGTTTCAGAAATCATATTAATTGAACGAACACGTCCTTCCCCTAACTCTGTTAACACGCGATTTCCAACGTCAGGTAATCGTTTCATTAATTCCACATACGTCTCATTCTCGTATTTTAAACAACATAAAAGTTTTCCACAAACCCCCGAAATCTTTGATGGATTTAATGATAATTGTTGATTTTTCGCCATCTTAATCGTTACCGTTGCAAACTCGCCTAAAAACGATGTACAACATAACACACGTCCACATGGACCTAATCCACCAATCATTTTTGCCGCATCACGAACCCCAATTTGACGAAGTTCGATACGTAAACGGAACGTATACGCTAAATCCTTAACTAACTGTCTAAAATCGACGCGACCTTCAGCCGTAAAATAGAAAATTAACTTCGTACGATCAAACGTATATTCACAACCTAAAAGCTGCATATCTAACTTATTTTTAACGATTAACTGCTCACAAGCCTCAATTGCATAAGCTTCATCCGCCTTATTTTGACGATGCTTCTCAATATCCTCTTCCGTCGCAATTCGCATCACAGGTTTTAGCGGTAAAAACACATCTTCCTCACCAACCAACTTCGGAGCAATTACAACCGTACCAAACTCCATCCCGCGAACCGTTTCAACTAAAACATAATCGCCTTTTTTAAGCTCAAACCCATTTGGATCAAAGAAATACTTCTTCCCAACCTGCTTAAACTGAACCCCTACTACTTCATATTGCATGACTAAAATCCTCCTCTCATCTCTAAGAATAACTGATCAAAACAAAGCATCACATTCGCATTCGCCATCAAACGCTTCTCCGCCTCCAAAAGCGCACGCAACTTATTCAAACACGACGTCGTCGTATTTGCTTGCTCACTTGTGGAAAGTGAAGAAGGATACAACCTAAAAGCAAGCTGCTCAGTCTTACCTAACTTCATCCTTAGTACATCCTCATAATAAATCATAAAAAGCTTTAAATATAATAACTGAGAATCCTTTTCCTTAAAAAGATCCTGATGTTGCATGAACAAAATAGACGGATCTAACTTCGTCTTTACAAAACAATCCTCAGTTTTCAAAACAAAATCAATTAACGATGCCAAACGGTCCGATTCCGCTAACTTAATCCCTTCATCTAAATTTTGCGTTAACGACGCCACAATCGCCGCATACTGATTCACTCCCGCTTCACAGTACTGCTTAATTAACTCCTCATGGGGTAACGATTTAAAAGAAAGGACAACCGCGCGTGAACGAATCGTCGGTAACAACATCTGTTTATTCTCCGTTAATAAAAGCGCATAGGTATTCTTCATTGGCTCCTCTAAAAACTTTAACAAACTATTCGCTGCACTCACCGACATCTTATCAGCATCTTCAATAATATAAACCTTCGCCGAATTCTCCGCCGCCATCTTTGAAAACTCCGATTGCAACGTCTGAATCTGCTCCTTTTTAATACTATTTCCTTCTGGGCGAATCACATAAACATTCACGTGTCCCTCATTCTCAATCATCTGACAACTTCGACACGTTCCACAAATCTTATCCTCTGATTCACACAATAACATTTTAGCAAAATTCTTCGCAACAAACAACTTTCCGACACCCTTAGCGCCCTCTAAAATATACGCATGAACCAAGCGATTCTTATGATAACTATTCACTAAAAATCGAACCACCTCAGACTGGCGATCTGAAACTTTTTCCCATCCACGCACACGCGTCACCTCCTTTCAAATCCATCTTCTTTATTTATTTAACTTACTTAAAATTAATGCACAAACCTCATCTGTCAATGCCTCAACAGACTTTGTCGCATCTACAGAAACAATACGCTCTGGATTCATTTTTGCTTGCTTTTTATATCCTTCATAAACTAACTCATGGAAGGCTAATCCCTCTAAATCTAAACGATTTACCTCGCGAGAGTCATTCGCTGCAATACGAGCTAACCCAATTTCAGGCTTAATATCAAAAAAGATTGTTAAATCCGGCATAAACCCTTCAATCGCGAACTGATTAATCTCACGAACTTCATCCATTCCAATGCCACGAGCATAACCTTGATACACAATCGAACTATCCACAAAGCGATCGCATAACACAATACGACCTTCATCCATAGCCGGTTTCACCTTCTCAACTAAATGTTGACGACGGGCAGCAGCGTAAAGTAAAGCTTCCGTACGACAATCCATCTCCGTATGATCACGATCTAAAATGACCTCACGAATTTTCTCAGCAATCTTAATCCCACCCGGTTCACGCGTATATAACGTCTCGATTCCAAGTGTTGATAACTTATCAATTACCGCATTCGCAATCGTCGTCTTTCCGGCACCTTCTCCGCCTTCTAGTGTAATAAATAATCCACTCATCGTCTAAACTCCTTTATCAAAAAATCAAATATCAAACAACATTATCTCACAAATACCCCCTATTTTAAAGAAATTTATCTCCACCTCATTATGGATTAAAAAGCATTGCATGGGAAAAAATATAACCATCCTACGATAAGGAGTTTTAACAACATGATGAAAAAATATCTTATTTTCCTACTTTGCATCATCACCTTAGGATGTACTCACACAACTAACGAAAACAAAACGACGTCTATCCTCAAAGTAGCCACAACCATTTACCCATTAACCTATTTTACCCAGCAAATTGGAGGTCAATACGTCAACACGACCCAACTAGTACAAGACGAAGCCGATATCCACAACTATAAACTCACGGTAAACGCTTTAAACAATGCTCAAAAATCAGACTTAGTCCTTTACATCGATCCAACCCTCGAACCTTATACCCTCGACCTTACCTCTATTATTGACGAGCAACATATTCCTTCAATTAATATGTTAGCCGAAGTAAAAAAACAAACAGCCCCCGAAATTGGACAAGGACAAACCCTCATTAGTGGAACACTCACTGTCGAAGAATCATCTGGACAATCCCCAACCTTCCCAAAACATAAAGATGGTCGCTCAGAACAAACCTTGTCTAAAGCATATAACCATCTCTGGTTACATCCATCGTATGCTATCATCATGTGTGAAGTCATCAAAAATGAACTCACCGCATTTCGACCAGAATACGAAGCCATCTTCCAAGCAAATTACAATCAATTAAAGGAAAAACTCCTCACACTCAATCAAGCCTTCGAAAGCTTAAGTGATGCTCCAAACAAATATTTCATCACGACACATGACGCGTTCTCCACATGGCAAAGTTATGGACTCATTCAAATCCCCATCCTAGACTATTATGAAAACGAACTTCCACAACAAGACCTTCAGCAGCTCATCAATACCTCGCTAACATTAAACCTATACTACCTTTTTCAAGCACCTAACATCGACTCAAGCATCATCGAACAAATCCAAAACAGTCTTAACCTAGAAAGCATCCCCCTCTATACCCTCGCCACCCTCACCGAAGAACAAATCCAAAACGGTGATGACTACTTTAGCATCATGTACGAAAACATCAATCATTTAAAACGTGAACTCTATTAAGAAAGATAAACCCTAAAAACTATATCATTACCCCATTCGTTCATCATACTCAAACTTTAAAATTCCCCTACCTATTAAAGAAACATTTATCTGCGTAGCGGGGGGGGCCTATGTGTGGAGAAAAGCTACGATCTCAATCATAGATTGAGTCACGTAGCATAGGGAAGCTATGGGTAAAAGCAGGTTGGATACTTCTCATCATCTCAATCTTACCGATGTTTTTTGTCATGGGAGAAAATGAAAATACAATTGGTATGTTAGGAGGTATTATTTCCTTTATTCAAATCACCTTCCTAACGACACCTATCTTTTTCACGGAAAAAGCCCTAAAAAATACCTTCGATCAATAAGGTAACAAAAGAAACCTCACCTAAAAAGACAAGTCAAACTTGTCTTTTTTAATTAGATTAACTTTGAAATCCTCTCTCTATTTCCTTATAGAATAAGTGTATCTTGCCAATAATAAATCAAATTGATTACGATTAAAGAGCACATAAGATTCTCTTTAATCTTTTAAAATTTAAATTAAAGATGTTTAATGAATAATCATGGGATATGAGATTAAAGATTAGCATATCTTTTCATAATCTTTATTAATCTATTGGTTAATAAAAAATAGGAGACAAATCATTAGAAAATTTATTTATGAGAGAAAGATTGCTTAGCGCTCTTTCTCTGTAATACCCATTATAGAATTTTTTCAACGATGATGTCTCCTCCTAATTATTTTCTGTACATAACAAAAAAAAAGAGCCATCAACCGATGACTCTTTTCTTTTACTCTATAAAAACTATTCTTCTTCAATTTTAACGTCAACAATTTGACTAAAAACTACACGCTTTAAAGTTGAATCTGTGATAACTAAAAGTTGTTCATAATGTTCGTCATAATGAGAAATTGTCCCTGAAACTACAAAAGACTCACCATTTTCATCAGCCACTGTCAGCTGAACTGGCAATTTATCATCAAACGCACGCTTTAATCCTTTATACCCTGAAGTTTCTTTATTCGTAATTACTTGTGTATATTTCGAAAGATCCTCAAGATTTAAAGCGTCATTAGGTTGAATCATGCTTTGTGTCGGTTGATCTTGTCGACTGAATAATTTATTTATGAATTTTAGTGCCATATTTGCCTCCTGTATAATTCAACAAATAACTCGTTGCTCCCCTTATTTCACCCTATCTACTATAAATTATAACATAAACTCTTTGATAAACAAACAAAGACCTTATAATTATATTTTCATTTTTTACCTCTCTATCACCTTAAAAGACAACATCTGACAAATATCAATTTTACTCCTCGATATCCGCCAAAGGTTTCAATAATTCCTCTGGATAATCGACACGCTGTAAATAAAGCCCCTGTGGTTTAGCCGTATGTCCTGCTAAACGACGATCCTTCATTTCAAGGATTTTTTTAATATCTTCTGGTTGTTTACGCCCTTCACCGACCTGAATGAGCGTCCCAATCATAATACGAATCATATATCGTAAAAAACCATTTCCAACAAAAATAAATGTTAACTCACCCTCTTCATCAAGCAACTCCGCCTGATAAATCGTACGCTCTTTATTGATCTCATCTAAGTTCCCACAAAACGATGTAAAATCATGCGTTCCTAATAAATACGTCATCGCCTCACGCATCTTCGCCACATCCAATGGGCGACGATGATAATACACATAATGACGCTTCATCGGATTATACGTATTTAATGACAACTTATAGCGATACTCCTTAATCTTACCATGATAGCGCGAATGAAACTCAGGATGAACCTCATGGCTATCTAAAACATAAATATCCTCCGGTAACATCGAATTGAGCGCCCTAACATAACGCGTTCCATCCATATTAACCTCACTATCAAAATGAAATACCTGTCCATACGCATGAACACCTGTATCCGTACGTCCTGAACTATGAATCGTAATCGGTACCTTACAAATCTTCTCTAATGCTGCCTCAATCTCACCTTGAACCGTACGCTGTCCTGGCTGACGCTGATAACCATTAAATAACGTTCCATCATACGCCACCGTACACTTAATTCTTTTCATAATTCGCCACCTTAAAAAATAATTGCCCCAATAAATAGAGCCCCACAAACTAAAACAAGCACCGTATCTGATACTTTCCAACTTAAACGATTAATACTCGTTCTCAGACGCCCCGGCACATAACCACGAACCTCCATCGCATTCGCCAACTCATCGGCACGTTTGAAGGATAAAATGAATAAAGGTACAAGCAGAGAAATCAGTTGCATCACCTTATCTTTAAATTTTCCTTCACTAATATCCACACCACGTGACGCCTGTGCCTTTAAAATCTTTTGAGTCTCCTCGAATAACGTTGGAATAAATCGCAGTGCAATTGAAATCATCAAGGCTAACTCAGATACAGGGAATCCGACCTTCTTTAAAGGCTTAAATAATGACTCCAGTGCTAACGTTAAATCAGACGGCTTCGTCGTCAACGTTAGAAGTGTTGAAATCAACACAACAATGATTAATCGGATACTCATAAAGAATCCTAAATTTAAGCCTTCATCATAAATTTCAATCGGTCCTAAACTAAAAATAACCTGGCCTTGCCTATTAAAAATTATTTGCAAAACAAACGTTAAAATTACAAAGAAAAACACAGGTTTTAAACTTCTCATAAAATAATTCAATGGAATTTTCGTTAACGTCATGGCGACTAACTCCGCCACAATTAACAACCCCATAAATAACCAACTATCAATCAAAAAGCTTGCCACCACGAATAATGACGTCGCCACAATCTTAGCACGTGGATCTAGTCGATGCCAAAATGATTGACCTGGTAAGTATTGACCAATAACAATCCCATTCACCAACTATCCCCTCCCTACTAAAGCTTCAATCTGACTAACAAACTCGTCTGTCGTTAACGGCAGTTTATCCACAGATAATCCTACTTTTTTCGCTAACTGATGATAATTTTGTGCGGCAATCGGCAACGTAATTCCACACTCTTTTAGCGCTTCAACTTCTTTGAACACTTGTTGTGGTGTTCCTTTTAACTTCATGACACCACGATGCATCACAATCATTTCCTCAGCATACTCTGCCACTAAATTCATATCATGCGTCACTAACACAATCGTTTTTCCATACTGCTTATGTAATGTATTGAACATTTCCATCATTTCATATTGACCTTGAGGATCAAGACCTGCTGTTGGTTCATCTAACACTAACACATCTGGATTCATCGCTAAAATACCTGCAATTGCGACACGGCGCATCTGCCCACCACTTAAATTAAATGGTGAATGCTCTAAAATAGATTCATTTAATCCGACCATCTGAATGACATCACGTGCTCGCTGATGTGCCTCGTCTTCAGACACACCATAGTTCATCGGCCCAAACATAATATCCTTCTCAACCGTCTCTTCAAATAATTGATATTCCGGAAACTGAAAAACTAATCCGACATGCTGACGAACTTCTTTTAACCCTTTATTTTTCTCATCTGATTTAATGACTTTCTCACCAATCGTAATACTTCCGCTACTTGGCTTTAATAACCCATTCATATGCTGAATAAGCGTTGACTTTCCAGACCCCGTATGTCCAACAACCGACAAAAACTGTCCTTCTTTAATCTCAAAATTAATATCATAAAGTGCACGCTGTTCCATCGGAGTATTGGCATTATAAACATGATTTACTGATTCAAATTTAATTTGCATAACTCACCCATCAACTCCTCATCACTTGTACAAATCTCACTTAAAATCCCTTTTTGCTTCAAATCATACGACGCTTTGACCGCAAACGGAACATCTAGCTTCACTGATTCTAACAATTCCTTCTCTGCAAAGACCTCTTTCGGCGTTCCTTCTAAAATAATTTGACCGGCATTCATCACAACAATACGATCACTCTTCACTGCCTCATCTAAATGATGCGTAATCATAATAATCGTCTTATCCTCATCTTGCGCCAATTCATGAACAAGCTCCATCATATTTTCACGCCCTTGTGGATCTAACATGGCTGTCGCTTCATCTAAAATAATAATTTTAGCACCTAAAGCTAATACCCCAGCAATGGCCACGCGTTGCTTCTCACCACCACTTAAATGATGCGGCTCACGATCTAAAAACTGCTTCATCCCCACCTTCGTCGCATACTCCTCAACCAGGCGGTTCATTTCTTCATACGATACGCACTTATTTTCAAGGCCAAATGCAATATCGTCGCGCACAGTACTTCCAACGAACTGATTATCAGGATTTTGAAAAACAATCCCAATTTTTTGTCTAATCTCAAACACGGTCTCTTCATTTAATGGCTGACCATCTACAAAAATCTTCCCAGCCTGAGCCTCTATTAAACCAACTAATAACTTTGATAATGTCGACTTCCCAGAACCATTATGTCCTAAAATCGTGACAAATTCACCTTGATTAATCTTTAAACTATAATCTTTTAAAACCGTCTGACCTTCATCATAACCAAACGTCACATTTTCTAATCGAATCATCTCTGACACCGAGCTCCACCACCCTATACATTTTAATTCATAACGACCTAAATAGCTATTCCATCTAAATCAGCATCTGCACTTCCAACAATCTCAATCACTAAATAATGAGGCGCACAAATAATACTTTGTCCGACCTTACTAATTGTCCCTACTTCAACACAATCATGATCAGGACAATCAGCCTCTTCAATATGTACACCATCTTTATCGACAATCACTTTATTATAACCTAATTCCGTCTCAATTTCGAAGACATGCTCTTGACCATCTATATCAATACGCGCATATTCTTCTCCCTTTAATGAAATAATAACTTCTTGATTATCATTCGATTGCATCATAAACATTGCAAGTAAAAAACCACTTATCGCGATGACAGCAATAATAATATATACATCAAAACGCTTCATCTACTACATCCTCCAAAACTAATCTAGCTGATCTTCATACATCTAACATTATAACAAGATTATTAATTAATTGTCATGAAAATCCGACGATAACCATATAAAAATATTGGAAAAAATTTGTATATTTGGTAAACTTAATAAAATGAAGGAGTGAAACTATGTTTAAGAAATTTGTATCTTATTATCGAAAACACTTAGGGCTATTTCTAATCGATATGGCTGCTGCACTCATCATGGCAGGAATTGATTTAATCTATCCATCATTCACAAGAACATTTATGAATGACTACATTCCCAACCGTAATGTGAGTGCCATGATCAACATCAGCCTCTTCTTACTAATTCTATTTATCATTCGATTGATTTGTTCCCACATTGTCAACTACTGGGGGCACATCATGGGAGCTCGAATGGAATTCGACATGAGACAAGACCTCTTCAAAAAATTCCAAACCTTAAACTTCAGCTACTATGACGAAAACAAAACCGGTGTCATCATGTCACGCCTTGTTGGCGATCTACGTGACATCACCGAGCTCGCCCATCACGGTCCAGAAGATATATTCATCTCTGCTATCATGATCATCGGAAGCTTTATCATCCTATTTAACATCAATGTCCTCTTCACCCTCTTAATCTTTCCAATCATTCTCTTAATTATTATCTTCTCCCTTTGGAGACGTAACGCCATGATGGTTGGATTCCGTCGAACAAGACAAACTCAAGGAGAAATCACCGCTCAAATCGAAAGTAGCATCGGTGGTATTCGTCTAACAAAATCATTCGCTAATGAAAACTACGAATATGAAAAATTCACCGAAAACAATGAACAATACGCTGACTCATGGAAAAATGCCCTTTTCCAAATGTCAGTCTTTCAAAGTGGAAATAATTTTTTAATTGATATCCTAAACTTGGCTCTTCTAATTATTGGTGGCCTCCTTGTAGCTAAAGACACTATTACACTAGGAGACTTCACAGCATTCCTACTATACGTTAACTTCTTGATTAAACCAATCCAACGCCTCATCAACTTCATGCAACAATTCCAAACTGGATGGGCAGGATTTGAACGCTTCTATGAAATTATGCTACTCGAACCAAAAATTAAAACAGAGCCGCAAGCTATTACATTAGAAAATCCAAAAGGAAAAATCACCTTCAATCACGTTAACTTCAAATACGATGCCAACGATGAACACGTCCTTACCGACTTCAACATCACCATCGAACCAGGCAAAAAAATCGCCCTCGTAGGAGAATCCGGCGTTGGAAAATCTACCATCTCATTACTAATCCCAAGATTCTACGACGTCACATCAGGTGAAATACTCATCGATGATACCAATATCAAAAACTATGACTTACACACATTACGCAAAAACATCGGACACGTGCAACAAGACGTCTATATCTTTTACGGAAACATCCGCGACAACATCCTCTATGGAAACCCAGAAGCAACCGAGGAACAAATGATCGCCGCCGCTAAAAAAGCACGCATCCATGATTTCATCATGTCCCTCGAAAACGGATACGACACTACAGTAGGTGAACGCGGCGTTAAACTATCCGGAGGTCAAAAACAACGTATTGCCATTGCACGCGTCTTCTTAAAAAATCCAGCTATCTTAATCTTAGATGAAGCCACATCAGCGCTAGATAACATCACTGAAATGCTAATTCAAGAAGCACTAGATGAATTGACAGTCGGTCGAACAACCATTATTATTGCACATCGCCTAAGCACAGTTAAAAAAGCAGATGAAATTCTAGTCTTAACACGACAAGGAATCTCTGAACGTGGATCTCACAAAGAATTAATCAAAGCCAATGGATACTACGCTGAACTATACGAATCACAATTTAAAAACCTATAATAAAAAGAGAGGAAAATCCTCTCTTTTTATTTATAAATTATATCTTATAATTTCCCTACTAAGTCTAAGCTTGGTGTTAAAGTTTCAGCACCTGGTTGCCATTTAGCTGGACACACTTGATCTCCGTGCTCAGCAACGAATTGTGCAGCTTGAACTTTACGTAATAATTCCTCAGCATTACGTCCGATTCCATTATCATGGATTTCATATGCTTTAATAACACCTTCTGGATTTACAACAAAACTTCCACGTAATGCTAAACCTTCTTCTTCGATCATAACTTCGAAGTTACGAGTTAAAGTACCAGTTGGGTCAGCTAACATTGGGTATTTGATTTTTCCGATTGTTTCAGAAGCATCAGCCCATGCTTTGTGTACGAAGTGAGTATCTGTAGATACTGAGTATACTTCACATCCCATTTCTTGGAATTTAGCGTAGTTATCTGCTAAGTCACCTAATTCAGTTGGGCAAACAAATGTGAAATCTGCTGGATAGAAGAAAAATACAGACCATTTTCCTTTGATTGATTCAGAAGTAACTTCTTTGAATTCTCCATTGTGGTACGCTTGTACAGCGAATTCTTTAACTTGAGTGTTAATTAAAGACATTATTATTTCCTCCCTTAAATTATAGTAATCATTACTGATATTGTTATTATATATTTGTTTCCTGATAAAGTCAACAGAAATAACTCAAAAAAATTCTCTTTTTTAAAATATAAATAATCAATACAATTGTATGAAATATTTCAAATGAAATTTTCCTCCCAACACATTTATGTGACCATATACTATTTATTCTCTTATTTATGCCGATCCTATTTCTTTAAAAAAGTACAGCATTATCATTTCCATTACACTTCTTTATTAATCTTTAAATCCCCCTATATATAATTAATTTGATTTATTAATCACTGACTTCGACTCTCTACTCTATCCATACCTTAAAGGCATTACATCTCAATTTCATTCCCTAGTAGTAGAAAACCTTTACTTCGCAAGCTAAATGATTCATATTAATACTTATAATCCAAAGTCGGAAATTAAATTGCCATATAAAATCATTCTATCACATAATTTACAAAAAATGGTTTAATCTATATCTTTCATTCAAAACTTTCATAAAATTTTTCATATAAACAATTTACATTACTTAAATTAGCAACCACACTTTTCAACAATAAAAAAGAGGATTTAATCGAATAGCAAGGGTCGATTAAATCATCAATAATGGATAGACTAAAATCAAGAAGATGATTAATAAAAGAGAGTCTTATTTTTTAAAAATTATACAATAGAATCTCGTATATTTATAATAAAGACCTTTTGCATAAGACTTGTCTAAACTAAAACTATATCACTATTATCTATAATTTGATTAGCAACATTCTGTGAAAATATCCATTAAAAAAACCAGTTATTAAATAACTGGTTTTTTTAATATGCAATGGTATTTTTTCTCTAAAAATAAAAAAAGATAAAACTTTTAAAAATCTTACCTAAGTTTATTAAAGTAAATGGTGCGGGTGACAGGAGTTGAACCTGCACACCAAAGGTACTAGAGCCTAAATCTAGCGCGTCTGCCAATTCCGCCACACCCGCATTTAAAATGGTGTCCTGCAGAGGACTCGAACCTCTGACCCTCTGATTAAAAGTCAGATGCTCTACCAACTGAGCTAGCAGGACTTTTTTATGGTGGAGGATGACGGGCTCGAACCGCCGACCCTCTGCTTGTAAGGCAGATGCTCTCCCAGCTGAGCTAATCCTCCACTTAATGGTGGCTTGGGACGGAATCGAACCGCCGACACAAGGATTTTCAGTCCTTTGCTCTACCGACTGAGCTACCAAGCCTTTTTAAAATGGCGGTCCAGACGGGAATCGAACCCGCGATCTCCTGCGTGACAGGCAGGCATGTTAACCGCTACACCACTGGACCTTTTGGTTGCGGGGACAGGACTTGAACCTGCGACCTTCGGGTTATGAGCCCGACGAGCTACCAACTGCTCCACCCCGCGATGTTATATTTAAATTTAATATGGCGGAGGAAGAGGGATTCGAACCCCCGCGACGCTTTCACGCCCTGTCGGTTTTCAAGACCGATCCCTTCAGCCGGACTTGGGTATTCCTCCATTTTATCCATATT
>NZ_JAMQUU010000028.1:0-99095 GCF_025594975.1 Turicibacter sp. T129
GACAAAACAATATGCAAACGGTAAACCAAAAGATAACGACTCATTCTTATTATTCGATATCTCAAGCCTAAATCCTCATTTAAATATCTTCAATCAACCTACACAAGCAGCAGAGTTAGAAGTAGCCTCTACCCGCGCTAAAAAGTAGGTGACGCAAATGCTAGAGGAGTTAAAGAGTGAGCTTCAAATCACTTGGTTTGATGGTGAATTAGAAGATAGGTTAGAACGCTATTTACGCGAAGGAAAGGCTTATCTCAAAAGCATCGTAGGGTTTGATGTAGACTGCACAAATGACTATATTAAACCGCTCCTCTTTGCTTATTGTAGATATGCTTATTATCATTCATTAGAGACGTTCAAAGTGAATTATCATCAAGACTTAGTTACGTTAAGATGGAAGGTGGCGATTGATAATTATGAATCCGAACCAACAGATTAAATTTGACTCATTTAATGATGGTATCATTCATTTTGGTAGCTATGTAGAACGATATGATGAGAATGGTGATGCAACAGTTAAAGAGTTCGTCCAAAGTGGGCGACTCTACTTTGTGTTATCGTCAATCCGAGAACAAGACTCTCTAAAATATGATTCGTCGAAAAAAGTAACGATGAAGATTAAAACTCCATATCTTTCGTTGATTAATTCCAATCACGTTATCCGTTGTAATGATGAGTATTACAGCATTACACATATTGATCCTGGGGTTAATCGTCAGAATTTATTCCTTTATTTAAGTAGTTATGTTGAAAGCATGAGATACAAGGTGGAAGTATTGGATTACATCAAGCCTAGCCCATTAGAAGATGCTGAATTAATGCACTTTAGAACATTATGGTGCGATGTGACGGGTAATAAGGCATCATCAGTTAGTGAAGCTGATAAAAGTGACTTGATTGATAAGAAGTCATTTACAATACGTTATTTAGATGTATTAGATCATGCTATTTATTCTGTTGTTAATAAAAGGCTTAAATTCAAAGGTAAAACTTATAAAATCACTTCAACCACAAACGTCGATGAAATGGATGGGGTGCTTGTGTTAGAAGCGGAGGAGATTTGATGTCTTTAGATTTTGATTTTACCGGTCTAGAAAAAAAACTCCAAAACTTATCTAAAAAAGCAAGTCGTGAAACTATCGATGAGGCTTTAAAAGCAGGTGGTGAAGTTTTGCTAGATGAGATGAGAAAAAATGTCCCAGTAAGAACGGGTGAACTAAAATCATCGCTTGGTGAAATTAGAAAGTCTGGAACAGGGGTAAAAAGGAAGTCTGTAATAGGGATTAACTCTGATGATCGTAAAACTGTTGAACGTGGTTATTATCAAGAGCATGGCACAAGGCGTATGATCGGGAAGAAATGGATGAAACGTTCTAGTCAAAATTCCAAAAAAGAAGCGATTCAAGCAGTTGCTAATTCGCTCAAAGAAAATTTAAAGGGGTGAGGTAATGCGTCAGAAAGTTGTTGATGCACTAACACCACTAGATATCGAAGTTGCCTGGGGCAGTTACGAAGGGCAATCTGATGAATATATCATCTTCTCAATTTATAACAATCAGATTAATGATGAGTGTGAAGACGAATACTTATCAGAAGTGTACTATGTGACATTGACGTACTGGTCTAAGTCTTTTTCGATGTTGAAAAAAGAGAAATTGATCAAACAATCCATGAAGACGGTTGGATTTGCTTTTGACAACAGTAAAGATCTATTCGATGGAGCGATGAAAGGTATCAGCATGGATTTTATTTTTGAAAAAATAAAGGAGGCCTAGAAAATGGCGACTAAAAAATTATTACGTGGTTTAAAAAATATTCACTTCGCTAAATGGAACGGTTCAACATTCGAACAACCAGTTCGTATCACAAATGCTAAACGAATCGAGAACTCATTAACATATGAAACAGAAACAGAATGGGCAGACGATGCTTTAATCGATACAACAACAGGATTTGCCGGTGGTGAAGGAACGTTTGTTACTTTAGGATTAACTGCTGAAGAACAAGCTTTATTATTCGGTAATACTGCGGTTAAAGGTGGTGTTTCAGTCAAATCAACAGATATTGCACCGACAGGGGCGTTATTATTTGAACGTGGTAAAAAGAACTCGACTCACCGACGTTTATACGTTGTTTATGCGTGCCAATGTAATCCAGCATCATTTGGCGGAGAAACTGTTGAGGAAGGTAAAGGTTCGGCATCTGAAGATGAAGTGTCATACACTATCGGAGAACATTCAGAGCATGGCGTGTATTTCTATATTGATACAGATGCATCAGATGTGGACTCAACACAAATTGCAAACTGGTTCACTGAAGTTCAAACACCAAAACCAAAAGGTGAGTAAGAGGGAACCTCCCTCTTGCTTTTTTATACGAGGTGATGTCATGTATACGTCAACCATCAAGTTAAGTGGTAAAAAGTTAAAAGGTACTCTTGATTTTTATGTACTTAAAAAAGTGCAACAAGAACTACTCTCTGTCGGATTAGATTTGCGAATCGAACAAATCTTATCGGAATTGTTAGAAGGTAATGTTGTCGTCATGTCATCGGTATTTATTCAATCTATTATGCGATTAACAGACATTGAGCCTGAAGAATTACTTGAATTAAAAAATGCCCATTTCAAATCAAAAAGTAGTGAAGAATGGTTAGAAAAATGTTTTGAACAATGGTTTGCATATTTCGAGAATTTATGTGTGGCGTGTTTGCCTAAAAGTAACAAAAAAACAGAATCTGAGTTTGAAGATTTTCCGACATCGGAATCGGAAGATGATTTTGATTTTGCTCAACTCGAGTATACCTGGACATACGTGCTAAAACGTGATGATTTTTGGAGCACAACGCTTAAAAATTTTGTAGAACAAGTTGAAATCTATAAACGTCAAAATCAACAAAAAACAGAAGAAATTGAAGAGTTGTAAGGAGGTGGGAATGTGTCAAAAACAGAAGAAATTGAAAAGTTAGCCGTCTCCTTGAGTTTAGAAGCAGGTAGTTTCCAAAAGCAAATGACGACGATCAATAAAATGGTTCAAAATGCCGAAAAACAATTCAAAGCAGGTGCTAAAGGCGTTGAGAACTATGAAGATACGTTTGTGGGTTTAGACGCTAAAGTTAAAAAGTCTGCTAAGCAACTAGATCTTTATGAGACGAAGTTATCTAAGCAACGTGAAGAGTACGACAAATTAAAGTCTACTTTGCAAAGTCAGATAGCAAAACTTAACGATTTAGAGTCTACTTTAGGGAAAAATTCTAAAGAGTATAAGGCGCAATCGGAATTAGTCCAAAAAAACAGCGTCGCATTAACCAAATTATCAACGGATATCGGAGTAACTGAGCGCTCTATTGAGGAGCTAAATAAATCTTTAAAGGAATCTAAAGATAAGATGAATACCCTCGGTAAAGAGGTCGAATCTCTTGAGGATAAGTTGTCTGATAATACAGAAGCGTTTGAATTGCAGCAATCAGAGTTGAAATTATTAGCTTCTACAATAGACCAATCTAAAAATTCAATCAAAAAAATGATGAACGAAATGCAACAGATGGCGACTCAAATTGAAAAAAATGTTCAAGATGTGCAAGCTTACGAAGTTGCGATGAATTCGTTAGAAAAAGAAATGAATCAAAATATATCTGAGCACATGAAGTTAGCTATTCAGATAAAAAATGTAGATCAACAACTAGAGCAAGCTAAGAAGTCTTATGGCGAGAATTCTAATGAAGCTAATCAACTATCTCGCAAGTTAATGTCGTTGAAAGACGACTACAATCGTCTATCGAAAGAAATCAATGAGCAACAGAGTGAGTATCATCAATTAAATACTCAAATGAATAATGTTCAAT
Source organism: Turicibacter sp. T129 (assembly GCF_025594975.1). Classification (NCBI taxonomy): domain Bacteria; kingdom Bacillati; phylum Bacillota; class Erysipelotrichia; order Erysipelotrichales; family Turicibacteraceae; genus Turicibacter; species Turicibacter sp. T129. The sequence goes on from NZ_JAMQUU010000028.1 coordinate 3,845, forward strand.
CAGAGGCTAATGAGTTGACTCGTGAGTTGAAGAAGATGCCCTTCGACAAATTAAAAGATGATATCGATAAAGTTAATGACAAGTTAAATATATTATCCGGATTAGCTACTGGAGTTGGTGGTGCATCCGTTGCTGCATATGGTGAAGCTTCAAATGCGCTTGGCAAACTTAAAGGAGCGCTTGGAGAAACATCTGATGAAGCAGAAGACACGCTTGATAGTGTTCAAGAATTAGCTGAAGATGGATTTGATTTTGATGAAGCGTTACAAACGATGATTGTGGTAAAACAAACAATGTCTGATTTATTAGATGATGATGAGCTTGATGACTTTGCAGGTAGTGTGCTAGCTTTAACGAATACATTTGATCAAGATTTTAATGATATTGTTAAAACGAGTAGCGCTATGATGCGTAACTTTGGAATTAAGAGTGAAAAAGCATTAGATATCATGGTTTATGGGCTTCAAAACGGATTGAATATATCAGGAGATTTTCTAGATACGCTTTGGGAGTATAGCAATCAATTCGCAGACTTAGGATTTACTGCTGAAGACACTTTGGAAATTATCGCTAAAGGTATGGAAGAGGGTACTTTCAATACAGATAAATTAGCAGATATGATTAAAGAAGCTAATATTCGTATGAAGGAGATGAGTGATGACCAAAAAGATGCTATTAAAAAGCTAGGTTTAAATGTTAAAGACGTTCAAAAAAATATTACTGATGGCGGCGAGGCAGCTGCTAATCAAATGGTTGAAGTCGCTCAAAAAGTCCTCGAAATAGAAGACCCTATCAAACAAAGTGCAATAGGGGTTGAGTTATTCGGTACGATGTTCGAAGACCTCGGAGTTAATGGGGTTAAAGCTTTAGCATCATTAGGTGATAGCACTATCGAGTTAGATGGCAAAACAGCTGATGTTAGACAATCGTTTGAAGAAACTTTTGGAGCAGAAATTCAAGCTAAGTTGCAAGAGTTGAAGGAACCTTTAATCCAGTTAGCAGAAAAAGGACTTATTCCTATCTTAGATGTAGCCGGTGATTTGATTTCACAATTCGCAGATTGGTTCTCGACTTTAGATGAAGGAACTATTGAATCAATGGCTCAAATTGGGTTGTTAACGATGGTTTTAGGACCCTTAGCAAGTGGATTAAGTGGAGCTATTGGACTAGGATCTCAATTATTCGGTTGGGTTGGAAGTTTAGGGGGAGCAGCTGGCGCTACAGCTGGTGCTACAGGAGGACTAACAGGAGCTTTAGGCATCTTAGCAAGTCCAGTTGGGATTGGAGCGGCCATTCTAGCTTTAGGTGGATTGATTACGTGGTTGGGAGATAGTGAGCAATCGTTGCTATGGCTTCAAGATAAATTTGGTGGATTTGGTACTGCCATCTCTGCGGTGTGTGAATTCATAAGTGGAGTTGTTCAAATGACGATCGGGAACGTGATCTCATGGTTTCAACTCGCGTTTGACGTCATAGGAGCTATGATTGATGGTCCTGGTGGCGCAACAATTGAAGACGCTTGGACAAACCACTGGGCGCGAATCGATGCCAACAATACGGATGGCATGCAAAAAGTCACTTTAACGACGACTCGCGGAATGTCGCAGATGTTGAATGCGACAGATGATAGTCTTAATGGGATGTTAAATATCTTTGAAGTGGCTATGAACGAAATTCCTGGTGTGGTAGAAGAAGAATACGGACTTGCTGCAATTAAATTAGCTGGTCAACTTCAAAGCATGGACGATAACCAATTGACTATTCTCAGAGGAATGAACGATACAACAGGTTATTTATTTAGAGGCATTCGTGAAAATATGACTGTTGGTGAACAAACAGCTCAAATCAAGAAAAATCTTCAAGATATGGCGGCAGCTGGTAAGTTGGATGCTGATTCGTTCAACAAAGATATTAGCAATGCTATGGACACGATGCGATCTAACTTATCTGATAAATCAAGCGAAGGTACTAAAAATGTAAAGAGCAATACCTCGGATATGTCTAAAGAAGCTAAAAAAGATGTGAAAGACATGGCTTCTACAACTAAAGCAGATGTCAAAGATATGAGTAACTCATTAACTTCAACAACTGCCAGAATGGCTAACGACATGATATCGGACTGGAATAGAATCAGAAACGCCTATTCTCGTAGTATTTCGGCAAATGTCACAATTAATGAACGAACTGTAAGAAGTGCGACTATCGCCTCATCAAATCAGAGAAATGCCGATATACAATCAAATCCATATTTAAGAGGTGTATCTGCTATCTCAGATAATAGCTATCAGTTGAAAGCTAGTTATTTCAATGATAAAGCCGTTAGTGTAAGTCTCGGAGCAAGAAGCTCTTCTTCTGAACGCTCAAAAGCAGAGTTGTCTAACATCGAAGAAGTCGTGAGAAATGCATTGTCGGATATCGTTGATGCCATACGAGATATTAAAATCGATAACACCATTCCGGATATTTATTTAGATGGACAGAAATTATCGGAGTCACTTGACTTGATTAACGGAAGAAACTTGCAACTTTATAGGAGGTTCTAATGAAAAGAAGTCAATTTATATTCGATAACAAAAAGAGTTTTGAAGATTTTGATTTAATAACGGTTAGTGTCACTGTTGGAATGCCTTCAATAAATCGAATTACAGATAAAGTACCATATATGCACGGACATTATGATTTCAGTTCACTTTATGGAGAAAAAACCTATTCAAATCGAGAGGTTAAAATCAAAGTTGCGCCACGTATCAGAACTACACGAACAAAATTAAATATCATCTATGATAATGTAATCAAATGGCTGTTCGACGCTGATACATCAGAATTGCAAATAGATTATATCGAAGGATGCTTTCTTGCTGCTATTAAAGATATCAGTAAGAAAGAGAAGTTTTTAAACACAGAATCGATTGAAATTACATTCGACTGCTATCCGTTTAGGCTTGGTAAGTTCTATGAAGGCCATGACATTTGGGATGAATTTGCTTTCGATCTCGATTATGCTCAACCTGTTAAATTTGACGTTCGTGGCTTTTTGGAAATCTCCTTACATAATGTAAGTTCTACGTCTGTTACACCAACGGTCGTATGTTTTGGTGATATCGAGGTGTCAAACGCTGAGTCTATCTACTCATTTACAAGTGGAGAAACAAAAGATTATCGGTTTAAGTTGAAAAAGGGTGACAATCATTTAAAATTAAAAGGCAATGGAACGATTGAATTTAAATTTAGAAAAGAGGTGATTTAAACTGTATGAAGTAAGGTTAATTAATAACAATAAAGTGACTTATATCAATACGGTATCCACATCTAAAGAAGCTTCTAGAATTACAGGAACAATTAAACAAAAAATCAATAGTGTAGATGATTTTACTTTTAATATTTTATCCAATAATCCTGGATTCGATCAGTTGGCACCTTTAACAACTAAAGTTGAAGTTTTCAATACAAAATCTAAAAAGCATGAATTTATCGGTCGTGTTTTGTTGTCTTCTCCAAAAATGACAGCAAGTGGGTTAGTTTATAAAAGTGTCACTTGTGAGTCAGAGTTGGGATATCTTAATGATTCAATGACAGAATACGGGGAATATCATGATATCAGTGTACGTGGATTATTAGAATTGTTAATTGATAACCATAACAGTCAAGTGGATAATGATAAGCAATTCGAAGTAGGTATTGTAGAGATTGAAGTAAATCTCTATCGATTCTTAGGTTATGAAAAAACATTTACTGCTATTAAAGATAAACTGATTAATCGATTAGGTGGAGAATTACAGATTCGATATGAAAATGGAGTACGCTATCTCGATTATTTAAATACCATTGGTGAAGTTAAAACTACGGATATTAGACTTTCTAAAAACCTCATAACCATTGAGCAAGAACAAGATCCTAGTGCTATCATTAGTCGTCTGATTCCATTAGGAAATAAGTTAGATGATACGGATGAACGATTAACAATTGCTAGTGTTAATGATGGAGTCAACTACATAGATGATGAAGAAGCAATTGCTAAATTTGGAATCATTGTTGGCTCTGAAACGTGGGACGACGTAACGCTAGCAACCAATCTTTTGGCTAAGGGTAAAGAGTTTCAGAAAGAAAATAATAGAATTAAAAAAGCGCATAAGTTAAGTGCTTTGGATTTATCACTTATTGGATTAGACCTTGATTCATTCGAAGTAGGAAGTTACTATCCTGTTATTAATGATCTTATGGGGATTGATGAAACCTTGCGAATTGTTGAAAAGACTATCTCGATAGAGAATCCTCAAACATCAACTCTAACGATTGGTGATAAATTTGTTGATATTAAAGACTATCAGTTAGAAACCTTTTCCACCGCTCAGGAAGTTGCAACAGTTAAAAGTAATGTGCAATCAGCTTTTAAAAATATATCTAACTTATCAGTAGAGTTGACTAAAACTGCTCAGTCACTCCAAGGCGCTAACACGTCGATATCGGATTTGGCCGCTATTGTCAGTGCTAACATTGAAGCGACAAATACAATCATCACAAATATGAGTGCTATGAATGATAAGTTAGAGCGTATCAACAAGCGATTAACGATGGGAGTGTAATGATGGAAGATTATAAAATAATTAAAGCGTCAACATTAACAGAAGAGGAACAAGTGCTTTACAGTCATTCGTCGGGTGTCGTCATTAAAACAATCGTACTTCAATCAACAAATCCAACAATAACAAAAGCAACCCTGTCATTTGACGGAGTTGCTTTTAATTTTGAATTAGGAAGCGACGTAACTAAATTTGAAGGGCCTATAATGACTAAAGCAATTAAGGGCAGTGGTGATGGAGTTAATGTCCATATTACTGGATTGCAACTATAAGGAGAGTGAGAAAATGGCCAATATTACAAATTATTTGAATAAAATTAAAACAGCCGTATATGGCAAGGATGTTCGTGGTGCTATTCATGACGCAATTAAACAAGTCTATGATGATGCATCAGTTAATCACGACAATGCAAATATGGAAGTTAAAATGGCTCGTGGAACTCATAACACATTAAATGATCGTCTAGACAATGTAGATGAAATTCAAGCTCAAACTAATGCACAATTGTCTGATATTATCGCAAATAATTTAACCGTTTCCGTTAAAGACTATGGAGCATTGGGTGATGGCGTGACAGACGACACGCAAGCGTTTATTAACGCACTAAATGCACTAAAACCAAACGGTGGGTATCTTTTTATTCCAAAAACACCTAACTTTTATAGAATTACAAATCAAATTGAAATTACCAATGAACACGGTTATGTTGTTGTATACGGTGAGGGTAAATCTTCACACATCAAATTAACACAAAAATCATCAAATGGACATTTAATTGGTTTTTTAGGAACAACAGGAAGTAAATTAAATGGTGGGTGTGCTAAAGATCTACATCTATCAACTTATTTGTCAGAAACAAATCAAGACGACAATTGTATTGGTACTATGTATTCGGACAATATTGTTTTTGATAATATTTATGTAAGTGAGTGTACTTGGAAAGGAATTACAGCTCAACGCGGTGTAACTAATTTCAAGATTAAGAATTGTTATGTTGAAAATTGCAAAGAAGCCGGAATTACTGTTGAGTTTTCAGATTGCGAGAATATTTATATTGAAAATTCAACAGTAAAAAATATTGATAAAATTGGTGTGCACATTACAAATGCCGGCGATGTAAATAAAATGAACAATGTGTATATTACAAACGTAACTGTTGATGGATGCAGTGAACACAATGTAGCTTGTAGTGGTATTGATAATGGTCATATTGATAAATTATCATCTCTTAGTTCTCAAAATGGACACGGTATTCAAATTTATAATTCGTTAAATATAAGTATTGATAAATGTGATGTTAGAAATAATGGATATGCGGGAATAAATGTGCAAAATAGCAACAACGTGACAATCTATAAAACCGTTAGTAAGTTTAATTCAATTAGTGATTTAGAAAAACGAGGGAATGTTTTTGTTAGACAAGACTCATCAAATGTTAAAATTATTGATAGTGATATTAGCGAAGGGGTTCGCGCCTTTTCTTCACAAAATGACGAATTAACATTATTTAACACTTTGTATAAAGGGGCAACAAACAACCCTGTTATACCTGTTATTCGAGAACTTGACAACACCAACTCAATAGCTCTAATCAAAAGCGGTGATTGGACAGATATTGACACATCACTTTACGCCCCTATGCAGGTACGTCATCGAAATGGATTCATTCATATTATTGGGGCTTTACAAGGCGGAAACATTTCACCAGGTCAATCACTAGCTATTATCCCAGAAGGGTTTAGACCACTATTTAACCACCAATATTCTGTTAAATGTATAGCAAATGGTGTCGCTGATTTTGCATTAATTAGATGTGATAAAGACGGTCGAATTGTTATTGAAAAAACACCTGTTGGAACAACTGAAATTTATTTAGGTGTTTCGTATCTGTTGTAGGAACAATTGGGTAATAGTTAATTGAAAATGACGTTTTAAGCTGCCGTTTGTGTAGCTTTTATTTATATGGAGGTGCAAGATGAATATTTTTAAAGGAACCTTAGATACACGACAACAAAACGGAGTTATCGCTTCTATCAATCAATTCGATAACGCAACTTTAGAGTTGAAAATTGTTACTGATGGACAAATTGACAATGTTTGGGATGAGCCGCGTTTCGAATTAATCGGAATGAAACGTGACAACAACCCTGTTCGAGAGGTTGATCAAGATCATTTTACGATTTTAAGTAAAGAAGAACATAAAGTGCGAATCGAGTTGAAAGAGCAATTTTTAACGTGTCGTGGAATTGTTAAAATGCAATTAATCATCAAAGATGGTGGTCGAGAAAGCACAACTATCTTTTATTTGCTTGTAGGTCAAAGTTTAGATCGAGATATTATTGAAAGTCGCGTGGATGTTAAGGTGTTAGATGATTTAGAAACATATATTCAGACAGGGCGCGAGGTTATTTATGACGCACAAGCCATCGTTACCGACCTCAAAGATGAAATGTCGGAGTTTAACGCGTCATCATCGGAAAAAGAAGCGGAACGACAAGCTAGTGAGTTAAATCGAGCATCTAAAGAGTTAAACCGTATCGACAATGAAGAAACTCGTGTCACAAACGAACATGATCGTGTTACGAACGAAGAAGATCGCGTGACAAATGAAGAAGAACGTGTCGCAAATGAACAGGATCGTGTAACCAATGAGCAAAATCGCCGATTAGCCGAGAACACTCGCATCGCACAAGAAAGAGCGCGACAAGATGCTGAATTACAACGCAACTCTATCTTTGAAGAAAATGAAACTATTCGTAAAGATGGAGAGAAAAAACGAATCACCAATGAGAATGAGCGCGAGAAAAAATTTAGCACATGGGAAGAACGCGAAACTACTCGATTAAGATCAGAAGAAAATCGCATTATCCAGGAGCAAGTGCGCGTTGCGAACGAAGAAACGCGACAACGCCACGAACAAACTCGTCAGAATCAAGAAGATTATAGACAACGTACCTACACGCAATTCAACGAAGCAGAAGCTAGTCGTGTAAATAAAGAGTTGCAACGACAAACGGCTGAAGAGAACCGTGTAGCTGCTGAAGCCAACCGTCAGAACAGTTATGCAGACCGCGAGAACGAGCGTGATCGTCAGTACGCTGAATCAGAAAAAACACGCAACGATGCTTTTGAACAAAACGAAGTGAACCGCCAATCGGAATATACGACGGCTGAACGTCAACGTGTTGAAAGTGAAGAATTGCGTAAATCTCGCGAGCGTGAACGAGAGACTGCAGAATCTCAACGCGCAACAACTGAACGTGAACGTGTTAATGCGGAACAAAAACGAGCAGCCGACTTCAACCGAGAAATCGAAAACATTCAAAATACGATGAATCAAGCCGTGTCTAATGTGAATGGAGCTATCGACACCGCAAATTCAACGATGGAAGGCATTGAACAACGAGCAGAAGAATGTCTACCGGTCATCGAACAAAGTTCAAATGAAATTGAACGAGCGCGTGTTGACTATATCGGCAATCAACATTCATCAATCAAAAAAGCTAATGATGCGAATGTTGATTGGTTGTTAGGTGAAGTGAACACGGCACATTACGAGGGGCAACATATCACAGCTCTTGATACTCTTGAAGGGCGAGCTAAAAGTGCAACTTTAAAGGGTCAGACATTGGTGAATTTAGTGCCGAAAAAAATTATCGACCATATCGCTTCTAGTGATTGGGATGGTTATTGTTGCTTAGTCCAAAATTCAAAACAATCATTCGACCAATGGAGAGCATTACAAGATTTAAAACCAAACACGAAATATTATATAAGTTGCTATGTTGAAACTTTTGAGGATGCTAATAATAAAGATTATTGTCTTAATAACCCAAGTGTGGAATCTATTTTTGAGGATTCTATGATAATCAATGGTGTTGGGCGTTATCAATGGCTTTCAACAACAAAAAGCGAATTAACTGATGAAATATTTATTGTTCTACGTAGTCAAAATGCACATGCAAGAGGGGCAATTAAAATCAGAGATATTATGATTATTGAATATCAAGAAGGTATGAAAAATTGGGATATTCCTTACTTTGAGGGTATACAATCAGTTAAAATGCCTGTTTTAACAACATCGAATGAAGATGGTACTAAAACAAACATTTTAACGGTAAATGAAGATGTGACGTTGCGTTCAAACGGGGATATTTGTGATGAACTTAACTTGTTAACCGGACAATTAACGCAACGTATTGGCGAAGATGGAGTGGTTTTATCTCAAGAGGTTGTTAAAACAGTTGATTTAAGCGACAATCACGTTTATTCATATAAAGATGTGACTCACTACGATTGTTCTAGCGCCGAGGGTTCTTTAGTTCCGACGTTATCAATCGATGTGCCAACTAATCTTCCAGCAGTCGTAACAAGACAACGAGTAACGATCCAAGAGTTAGAAAAAGAAAATGTAGCATTAAAAAACGTAATCGAGGAAACGGCAAATTCTAGCGTCAATGGCGACTTGGAGTTAATGTCATCTCAATTTGAGTTAGATTTCCGATTATTTGAAATTGAAATGAATTTAGATATGCCTATGATGGCGATGATGAGAGGAGTTAAAAGCATGGCAATGACAGTGTATCAACAAGCAAAAACTTTAATCTTAGCAGGGAAATATGAACGCGAGGACATGGAATACAAATTAAATCGCTACAAAGCAGCAGGGCGCATTGCTGTTGAAGAATACGAAGAGTTAATCGCCTTAATGGACGCGCGCGAATTAGTAGATTAATCCAATAAAAAAATAGGTCACTCATTGAGTGGCCTTTTGTATTGAAAGGTGGTGAGGAAGCGTGAGTTTAGAGTTATCAAATTATGTAGTTCTGACAGGAATTCTAATTGTTGTGGGGTTATTCTAGGAACAATTGGGTAATAGATAAAATGAACTGGTAGCGTAATAAGAGCTATCTTTTTTTATAGCAGCTTCTCGTATAAATTAAGATGATGCACATAAGATTTTAATAAGGAGGCTAAAAAATGGAAAGTGAATTTAAAGTAGAACCATATGGAGTGAAATATGTTTGTGATAAATGCGGTGTAGGTGAAATGCTATATACAAATAGAAGTGATTGGTCTGTTGCTCCCCCACAACATGAGCATAAATGCCCGAAGTGTAGCGCAGTTGTAATGCTTGAAGAAAAATACCCAATTATCCGGTATAAAAGGATTTAAATTGTTTTTTTTTGACACAAGAAGTCATTTCTTATAGAATTTGAAATGAACAAATTTTATAGGAGATGATCTTATTGCAATGGATACAGTGGATAATTGAAAATAAAGATTGGATTTTCAGTGGTATAGGGGTTACGGTATTGGTAACTATTATAGGGTTATTTTTTAAAAAGAAAGATACTCCTAATCAAAAAATAAAATCAGGGAAAAACTCTACTAATATACAAGGTGGAGGAAATGTCACAATTACCCTTGGAGGGAAAAGTGATCATGAGTAGTCGCCAATCAATTAAAAGTGGAGAAGGTTCTGTGAATGCTCAAGGGGAGAACGTTACCATTATCCAAAATCAAGGATTAACCTATGCTGATGTTAAAGATATTGCTATGACAGTATTTAAGAGTAATTTTTATGATTTAGGAGAAACTGTTAAGTCGCTTGTTCAAGAAAGAGCAGAAAAAATACTAGATGATTATTTAGAAAAGATAATGGCTATTAATCCAGAGTTGATAAGTAAAACTGCAGATCCAGACATTCGTTATGGAGTATACGAGGTGCAAAAAAATCATGCGCGACGTGGAGATGATTCGATAGCTGAGGTACTCATTGAAACATTAGTTAGAAGAACATGTACTAATGATTGTTCAATTCAAGAACTAGTTTTAAATGAAGCATTAAATGTTATTCCTAAAATTACAATTGAGCAAATGAATATCCTCACTATTTTATTTTTGGTACGCTATACTTCTATGAAGTGGAGTCTAGAAGCACTTGTCGAGTTATTTCTCCCATTTATGGATACTTTAAATATTGAAAAAGGAGATATATCGTTTCAACATTTACAATACGCTTCGTGTATATCAATTAGTATGGGTGAGATAAGTTTCGAAAGAGCAGTTAAAGGTAAAATCCCATGCCTTGATACAGAAGAAAATGTTCGTTTAGTAATCCAAAGCAATAAAATTATGGAAACTTTAAGTAGTGTATGGAATAATAGTCAGTATAAACACGCTAGTTTAACAAGTGTCGGAATTACAATTGCTATAAGTTATTTAAAAACTAAAATTGATTTGGACTGCGATTTAGGTATTTGGATTAAATAATAAATTTTATAAAATGTTTTAAAAGGTCACTCGTTTGAGTGGCCTTTTAATATGAAAAAGACCTGCGTCACCAGGTCTTTAAAACTATAATATTCGTCTTTCTGTAACTAAATTATATCACAGAAGGAGCGATAAAAGTATGAGAATTTATGATGAAAGGGTGAATGCAATGATTGCATTAGTTGGAACGATTTTTACCTGGTTATTTGGAGCATGGGATACAGCTTTAATTGTATTAATTTGCTTCATGGTTTTAGATTACACAACTGGATTAACGCGAGCATGGGTTAATCAAGAAGTATCTAGTGATGTAGGATTGAAGGGGATTGCCCGTAAGTCTGTTATCTTAGTTGTGTTAATTGTATCGGTGCTCTTAGATCGTCTATTAAATACAGGTAGTTGGGTATTTAGAACATTAGTATGCTATTTCTATATTGCAAATGAGGGGATTAGCTTACTTGAAAATTGTGCTTGTTTGGGATTACCAATTCCAGAAAAATTAAAAGACGCATTAGCTCAACTAAAAGATGGAGAGAGAAAAGAATTAAAGGAGGAAAAATAATATGAATATCATTAAAAATCTAGTTTCTGAAAGCAAATATAGCGTTAAATGTCCTTATTCTATGACACCTGAGTTCATCGTCGTTCATAATACAGCAAACGACGCACCAGCTGCTAATGAAATTAAGTATATGATTAGCAATGACAATCAAGTATCATTTCACTTTGCCGTAGATGATAAAGAGGTGATTCAAGGATTACCACTTGATCGTAACGCCTGGGCTTGCGGTGACGGAACGAACGGTAGTGGAAATCGTAAAGGTATTCAAGTTGAAATTTGCTACTCAAAAAGCGGTGGAGCTCGTTTTGAGAACGCCGAAAAGAATGCCGCTAAATTTATCGCTCAGTTGTTAAAAGAGCGTGGATGGGGAGCCGATAAAGTGAAGAAGCATCAGGACTTCAGCAATAAATATTGTCCTCATCGCACATTAGACAAAGGATGGGCATCATTCGTAAATATGATTAAAGACTATTTAAATGAATTAAATAAACCAGTGCAATCCACTCAATCGTCTAGCATTTCTGTTGGAGATAAAGTGAAAGTTAAGACGACAGCAACTCATTACGCAACAGGACAGTCTATGGCTTCATTTGTGAAAGGTTCAACGTATGAAGTCACTCGAATTGAGGAAAATAAATTATTATTATCTGACATTGTATCTTGGGTATGGGGTTATGATGTTGATAAGGTCGGATCTACAACTCAATCAAATTCAGATAACTCATTTCTAGTCGAAATTATCTGTGGCGAGTTAAATATTCGTCAAAAAGCAGATTTTAATTCTAAAATTGTCGGAACAGTTAAAAAAGGTGAAGTATTTACTATCGTTGAAGAAGAGAATGGCTTAGGTAAGTTAAAAAGCGGTGTTGGATATATTAGCATGAACACTAAATATGTAAAACGTAAATAATGTGTTATAATAGAATCATAGGCGTTAGCCTAAATAAAATAAAAAAATCAAATATCACATAAAAATCTCTATCAGACGAAGATTAAGTAAAAAGAGGTAGATTCGGTTCATTCCGTTTCTACCTCTTTTTTATTTTTGAATGAATTAATGAATTTATGGCAATAATTAAATTCATTAGGAATAATATTATAAAAAATGGTATAAAATTAAAAAAATAATGAAATTCGACAAAAAACGACATTTCTAGAGTGGGGTAATGTTTATAATGAAAGTGATATTTTTTAAAGATACAACAAAAATGAGGGGGAGAGTTGCTATGGAGAATATAAATCAACCAATTACAGATAGAAACGAAGTAACAAAAAAAGCACAGGAACTTTACCTCAATGTATTTGAAAAATACCCAACATTAGATGATTACAGAGTATCTACAGATTTAGATAAAGTTCTAGATTTTTTGAATATTGTAGCAGTTTCAATTGATTTTAAGGAAATTTTAGATGAACATGATGATATTGCTGGATTGTTGTCAAAAGAAGATGATGAGTGGTATATATATACTAATAGTGAAAATCCTGCCTATCGTCAAAGATTTACAATTGCTCATGAAATTGGTCATTACTACTTGAATCACATCTCAAAGGAGACTCCAAATGATGTAATGTGGCGAGATAAAGTTTCTACACTTGGTACAAATCCGATGGAAACAAGTGCAAATGCATTTGCTGCCGAACTATTGATGCCTGAATCATTAATTGATGAAATGTATCAATTAGGATATAGCGCACGAAAGATGGCGTATGAGTTGCGAGTTTCTATAGCAGCAATAAATAATAGATTAGATTATTTGGGGTATTAGGATGATAGAACAACAGGATGCGATTGAACAAGTAGAGGGAAAAGAACAAACAGAGATAAAGAGAAGATTGGGGAAAATTTCCAAGGCTAGGGGAAATATAACTGATAATGGATTATCTAAGGTGGTTAAAGAAGAGGTTTCGGAGTTTTTACATAAAGAGATTTCTTTAGAAACTGTTAAGTTTACTAATAGGGTTTTACGTTCTTGGATATATAAGGAACTAGCTGAATTATTATTAAGAGCGCTAGTCTTAGGTTTTTTCTGTCTTCTAATGTTTAAGCAAGTCATATTTATTAATGAATTAATAATGGGAATAGCGAAAGATGGTTGGGAGCTTAATGAGTTTACGTTAAATCTCTTTGTATCTGTCGTATTCATCGAAATCACTACACTAATAGGTATAGCGATAAGATATCTTTTTAAAGAGAGAACAACAAGTGTATTAGATATAGCAAAAGAAACGATAAATAATGTTAGTCTTAATAACATGAATTATACTCATCAAGATTATAAAAAAGGTAGCAAGTGATTAAGTTCACTGCTGCCTTTTTTGATATTTCTCATTTTTCTTGTAATTACAGTAGTATAAGTTAAAAATTCATATGTTTTGTGAAAAATATGGAAAAATAGGTTGATTTTTTTGTAAAAAAATGTAAAAATAACATATGATCAATAAAGAAAGAGGGAAAATAATATGAGAAAAATAATGAAATACTATTCAGGTATTGTACTATGCTTAATGTTGATTTTGTTATTAACTCCTAAGACTAGTGCCAAAGTTGTAGCATCATCAGATAGCATAACAAATAATTCTATAAAATTGCTTGCTTACCAGTATCCATGGGATTTTAAACAAAAATGGGTGGAATTTAAGTTTGTTGATCAGGGAGACGGTACTGCAAAATTAAAGTGTTACTCGAATGGTGAGTTTATAAGTCCATATGATATTGAATCTAGTTTAGCGTTATACGACTCATTATACTTTACTCTTACTAATATTTATGGATTTTCTGGAACCAAATCAATGTATAGAGGGACAGCGATGCAAATAGTAAGTTACTATTTAGAATCACTAACTTTCACGTATGACGTGGATACGCTTCAGATAATAAGAAAGGAGAATATAAGTCCAGATTTCAGTCGAGAAGGTGAATCTATGTTTACCTATCATGGTGAAATTCATTCTAATCTTCAGAACAAGGATTTTAATATGAGTTTTTGGGAATCGGTATTGACAGAACAGTGGAGATTTAGAGTTAGAAGAGATGGATTATATGCAGAATATATCAATCAAGATAGAATCCCAGATGGGGACTATATTATAGAAACATCCGAGTATGAAAATAGAGTGTTGAGTCAGTTACCAGGAAATAATATTGGAGTAAGTGATTATGTTGATAATGTTGAATCTCAAATATTTACGCTCCAATATGATGACTTGAATAAAGCTTATAGGATAAAATTAAAGAATAGTAATAATGTGTTACACTGGAATAAAAATAGTGGAAATGATGTTATAGCAGGAACGGATGTATCGGGCACAGATACCGTGGCCGGTGAAAGACTATGGTATTTACATGACACAGGAAATGGAACTTATAGAATTTCTAGTGCAAGGAATCCATCAAAATTTCTAAATCTTGATGCAAATTACACTAATATAAGTGTAGCAAATGAAAGGAATAATATAAAACAGCAGTTCAAGTTCGTTAAAGTAGGTGAGAAAAAAAGTTTGTCAGATGGGCACTGGAGAATTGTTTCTAAACTCGATAATAATAAAACTTTGAATGTTGATATAGGTGGACGTGATCCCTGGAATGTAACTATTTGGGATAATGCTAATGTGAGTCAACAACAGTGGGAGTTTGAATATGATTATAGTAAAGGAGCGTATAGAATAAAGGATAAATATTATAATCTATATTTGTCATGGGATCCTAGTGGTTTGTCAACTAGTGTTAGGTCTATGGGAGGTTATCATACGGGAGCATACTGGGTGTTAGAATATGTTGGTGATGGGTATTATATTTTTAAAAATTATCATAATCAGAATATGGTGTTAGACTTAACCAATTCAAATACGAAAAATGGAAGTAATATTATAGTAAATCAAAAAAGTAATAGTAATAATCAAAAATTTAGGATTTTTCGATAAAACTGCTATCAAGGATGGGGAGGAAGAAATAAAAAAACAACAGACGGCTTTTGCTATCTGTTGTTTTAATTTTGCCACTAATTTGCCACTAAACATAGTGAATAACATTGAATTACTTTGGATTGTTATGTGTAATTTATAAATTGATATTTAACTTTCTAAACATCATAATACCAATGATTATGAACGTTTGTGTAAGTTTCTGTATTATACTTGCGGTGATATGATATAATATTACCATAATAAAGATAGTGTTAGTTAGCAATTGGCCCTTCGTTAGCGCTAAGCTAACAAAGCGTGCCACTCGCATAGAGGAGGTTTTAAATCATGGATTTTTTACAAGTTGGAAAAATCGTCAACACTCATGCTTTACAAGGTGAAGTGAAAGTTGTTTCAAATAGTGATTTTAAAGAGGATCGTTTTAAAAAAGGAAGTCAATTAGTGATTGATTTTAATGGAGAATATGTGGATGTGACAGTGGCAACGCATCGCGTTCATAAAGGAGCCGACTTATTAAAATTTAAACATTTAAATTCTATTAATGATGTTGAAAAGTATAAAGGATGTGCATTATTAGTTTCAGCAGATGATTTAGAAGAATTAGATGAAAATGAATTCTATTACTTTGAAATTATCGGATGTCAAGTCGTAACGACGGATGGAGAAACAATCGGAGAGATTAGTGAAATTTTAGAAACAGGTGCCAATGATGTTTGGGTCGTGAAACGTCCTGGACAAAAAGATGCCTTAATTCCTTATATTGAAGATGTAGTTAAAGCGGTCGATATCGAAACGAAACAAGTAACAATTCAAGTGTTAGAAGGGTTATTATAATGAAAATTGATGTTTTAACGTTATTTCCAGAAATGTTTTCAGGTGTTTTTAACGACTCGATTTTAAAACGTGCTCAAGAGCGCGGAGCTGTTGAGTTAAATACAGTTAATTTCCGTGATTTCTCAACGAATAAGCATAAAAAGGTTGATGATTATCCGTATGGTGGGGGAGCGGGAATGTTACTAGCTCCACAACCAATTTTTGACGCGGTTGAATCCGTGTGCCAAAACACCAAGACAAAGCCACGTATTATTTTAATGTGTCCACAAGGTGAGCGATTTACGCAAGCTAAAGCAGAGGAGTTAGCGAAAGAAGAGCATTTAATCTTTATTTGTGGTCATTACGAAGGGTTTGATGAGCGAATTCGTGAGCATTTAGTGACGGATGAATTATCATTAGGTGATTATGTTCTAACAGGCGGAGAGTTAGCTGCCATGGTAATGACTGATGCAGTCGTTCGCTTACTTCCAGATGTATTAGGGAAACAAGAGTCTCATGAAAATGATTCATTTTCAATGGGGTTACTAGAATTTCCACAATACACACGTCCTGTTGATTTTAGAGGCATGATGGTTCCACCTGTGCTAACGTCAGGAAATCATAAAGAGATTGAGAAGTGGCGTCATGAACAGTCGTTATATCGCACGTATACACGTCGACCTGATTTGTTAGACAGTCGTGAATTAACCGATCATGAAAAAATATTAATTGAAAAATTTAAACAACAATCATAAGATAGAGAGCTAATCGCGAAGTCGATTGGCTCTTTTTTAGACAGAGTTTGACAATTAAGGAAAGTATTAAAAGATTTTTAGACAGTTGTAAATAAAAAAAGAAGATTTTTGCGAATAATTATAAAAAATCATTGAATTAACGAGACGATTGTGATATGATTTCAAACGTGCCAAAGAGCACTACCCCAAGTTCCGCTGAATTAGCAAACTAATTGAATGAACTTGCGTAATGAAGGAGCGTGAGATTAATGAGTCAACAATTAATCAATGAATTAACACAATCATACTTAAAAACAGATTTACCAGAATTCCGCGCAGGAGATAACGTACGTGTACACGTTCGTATCAAAGAGGGTAACCGTGAGCGCGTTCAGGTATTCGAAGGTTTAGTATTAAAACGTCAAAATGGTAACGGAATTAGCGGAACTTTCACAGTTCGTAAGATTTCTTTCGGATGTGGAGTTGAGCGTACATTCCCATTACACACACCAATCATCGAAAAAATCGAAGTTACTCGTCGTGGTAAAGTTCGTCGTGCAAAACTTAACTACATCCGTAGCTTATCAGCTAAAGCTGCTCGTATCAAAGAGCGTCGATAATTTTACTTTTTCAAAACAATTACCTCAATTGCAATCAAGATGCCCTAAAAACTTAGTTTTAGGGCATCTTTTTTTTATGAAATACTTCAACTTTATGGTAAAATTAACAGTAAACTGTATGTTCAAACTGGCTTTAGCTAATACTAGAGGGTAATGTTCAATCAGATTATCAGCTAAGTCAGGTTGTTAACTGAAAATATAATGGTGGAGTGAAGGGAATGAAAAAAGTATTTAGTGAGATTTTTGATTGGGTAAAGACATTTGTTATTATTTTTATTGCCGTAACGCTCATTCATAAATATGTGTTTACTCCAGTAAAAGTAGATGGACCATCCATGTATCCAACGTTGCATGACGGAGATTCTGTTATTTTATGGGAGCTTGGGTATGAGCCTGAGCCATTTGATGTGATTGTTTTTGAATATTCACCAGATGTTTATTACGTGAAACGTGTCATTGGTGTTCCAGGTCAAACTGTCTCATATCATCAAGATCAACTTTATATTGATGGGGAACCGATTGAGGAACCTTATCTTGACGAAGGAAAATTACTCGTTTCTTATAGTGGTGAATTTACTTGGGATTTTACTTTGCAAGAAATTTGTCAATTTGATCCATGTGACGTCATTCCAGAAGGCTATTATTTAGTGCTTGGGGATAATCGTCCGCATAGTAAAGATAGTCGTCATATTGGTTTAATTAGTGAAGATCAGATTCTAGGTAAAGCAACATGGATTCAATGGCCACTATCAAGTTTTGGTCGAATTGAATAGTTTGAAGCAGGTAGAAGAAGTGACGTTTTTAATGTCAGTGAGTGAAATGAAATAGGGATTAGATTAAACATGGTGAGATGAAGTCAATCTTAGGTGAAGTCTTTGATTGGATTAAGACATTTATGATAATTTTGATTGCAGTAACTATCGTTCATCGATTTATTTTTACCCCGGTAAAGGTGGATGGTGCATCGATGTATCCAACGTTACATGATGAGGATACCGTTATCTTGTGGTAGCGTGGTTATGAGCCAAATGCATTTGATGTGGTTGTGTTTGAAGTATCCACGGATAAATATTATGTCAAACGAATTATTGGACTACTCGTTCAAACGATAGCTATTGATCAAAATTAAATTTATATGGATGGGGAATCAATTGAGGAACCTTATCTTGATGAAGGGAAATCACTCATTTCATCTAATGGACTGTTTACGTAGGATTTTACATTACAAGAGATTTGTCAATTTAATCCGTGTGAGGTAATTCCTGAGGGGTATTATTTAGTGCTTGGAGATAATCGTCCGCATAGTTTCGATAGTCGTCAAATTGGATTAATCCATCAAGATCAAATTTTAGGTCAGGTCATATGGACACAATGGCCAGTTTTACATTTTGGTAAAATCGAATAATTAGGTAGGAATTAAAGTTTTAAATGGTGATAACCTACTATTAGGTTAAAAAACAACTTAGGGAGTGACAAGATGACAGTACAATGGTTTCCAGGGCATATGGCAAAAGCCCGTCGTCAAATTCAAGAAAAATTACAATTAGTTGATATCGTTTATGAGTTGCTAGATGCACGTATTCCATATTCATCGAGTAATCCAATGATGAATGAAATTATTAAACATAAACCGAAATTAATCATTTTAAATAAAGCGGATATTGCAGATCCTAATGTCACACAACAATGGTTAAATTATTTTAAACAAAAAGGTCAACCCGTCATTACGATTGATGCGCTTCATCAAAATGCCATCAAGCACATTACGGAAGCTTCAAAAGAAATCCTAAAAGAGAAGTTTGAAAAAGAAAAAGCGAAAGGATTACGTCCGCGTCCAATTCGTGCGATGATTTTAGGAATTCCTAACGTTGGGAAATCAACGCTAACTAATAATCTAGCGAAACGTAAAGCGGCACAAACTGGAGATCGTCCAGGGGTTACAAAAGCACAACAATGGATTAAAGTTGAAAAAGAATTAGAATTATTAGATACACCAGGAGTATTATGGCCAAAGTTTGAAGAAAAACGTGTAGGTTATAATTTAGCTGTTACTGGTGCCATTAAAGATACGATTTTACATTTAGATGATATTATTTTGTATGCTTTAGATTATTTAATTGCACATTATCCAGATCGTTTAGTTGAACGTTATAACTTAAGTGGTCAGTTTGAAGATAAAGTTGCTGTATTAGATGAGATTGGACAAAAGCGTGGATTTTTACAATCAGGTGGCTATGTGGATTATGATAAAGTTTACGAGATTTTACTTCGTGAAATTCGTAGTGTGAAATTAGGACGCTTATCATTTGAGTTACCTAGTGATATTCCAACATCAGAAGAAAAATAAAGACATAAAAAGAGTCGTTGGATTCAATCTTGTTTGAATCATCGACTCTTTTTTAAAATTAAGATGTAGTTAAAGGAAAAAAATACAAAAAATGACTAATATCATGAAAATTAGTCTATAATGTGAGGGTTAGTAAACTATTTGTGAAAAATAGTAAAAATTAACTAGAATCCACCTTAGAATGATGTTAAAATAAGAAAGAACGAGAAAAAAACAGTTTTCTCTACAAAAAAAGACATAAATTTGAACATAGTTGACTAATGTAAAAAACATTGATAGAATAAATAAGTTATCGCTTTTTACTTTAGAAAGGTGAGCTGCTCAATGATGGAAAAGTATACGGTAGATGAAATAAAAAAAATATTACAACAAGATGTAGTTGATGAAGCTTTTGTTGAACGATTAAAATCCGATGAACGTAGTGGTGTTCAAAAGCTTGTTAAACAATATGAAAATAAAATGCAAAAGGAATATGACGAATTCCAAAAATTTATTACCATGTCGATTTATGAAAATGAGCTTCGCTATAGTGGTGTTGAACTGATTGCAGGTATCGATGAGGTAGGACGTGGACCGTTAGCTGGGCCCGTCATTGCAGCAGCTGTCGTTTTACCAGCTGATTGCTGGTTATTTGGAATTGATGATTCGAAAAAGTTATCAGAAGCTAAGCGTTTATATTTTTATGAAGAAATAAAAAAACATGCGATCAGTATTGGCGTTGGAATTTGTATCAGTGAAGAGATTGATCGATTAAATATTTATGAGGCGACTAAAGTAGCAATGGAACGTGCGATTGCAAAAATGGATCCTAAACCGCAGCATTTATTACTAGATGCGATGACGTTACCGAATGTAAATATCCCTCAAACGCCAATTATTAAAGGAGATTCAAAAAGTGTCTCAATTGCTGCAGCAAGTATTATTGCTAAAGTGACACGTGATGCCTATATGAAGCGACTAGGACAAAAATATCCAGCTTATGGATTTGAACGTCATGTTGGTTATGGAACAAAGGAACATTTAAAAGCCATTGAAGAAAATGGAATTATTTCAGAGCATCGTCAATCTTTTGAACCGATTCGCTCAAAATTTTAGAAGAGATTACTTTTTGTAATCTTTTTTTATTTTAACAAAGAAATGAGTGACGATGAGCGTACATTAACTTAGGTGATTAAAATGGAATTACGAGAAAAATTAATTGCATTAAGTGTTTTAAAAAATGGTAATTGGTTTAAAATGTATGATGTTTTAAAAGATGATATTAAGTTGAAGCAAATCACACAAGAGCAAGTGACACAAGCTAAGTTAAAATTAGGAGAAAGCAAAGTATTAACGGTGTTAGATGAGGAGTATCCATCCCTTTTCAAAGAGATGATTCGTCCGCCGTTTGTGTTGTATTATCAAGGTGATTTGATGCTATTAAAGAAGAAAAAAATAGGAGTGATGGGGAATCGTAGGCCCTCCGCTTATGGAATGGAATCATGTAAAGCCATTGTTGGAAATTTGTTATCACAGGATGTCGCTATTGTAGGAAATTTACAACTTGGAATCGATGCTATTGCCCATTTGTTGTCGGTTAGAAGTGGAAAAACCATTGCCCTTTTATCGTCGGGCTTTTTACATGTCTATCCGCAAGAAAACTTTGAGCTTTATAAACGGATTGCTCGAGATCATCTGGTGATGACTGAATATCCACCACATGTTTATCCAAGTGCACCTCAGTTTTATCGAGCTCATCAATTGGTGCAAGAATTAAGTGAGGTGATGGTCGTTATTGAAGCGGTCAAAGAAGATAAGCGCTTAAAACTTGCGCAACAGCTAGTCGAGGAGGGAAAAGTGGTTTATGCTCTACCAGCTCCGTATAACTCTATTCATTCTGAAGGAAGTTTAAACTTAATTAAGAATGGCGCTTATTGTTTGACACATTATCAGGACGTTCTTAATATGTTAGATTGGGTGCATAGTGAAGAGTAAGGTAGCTAGATTAATAAGATGTGTCATTGATGAAATCTGATTTTAGAATCACCTCTAAAGTCAGATTTTTTTATATTCGCAGAAAATACGACAGTATCTATTTTTTTCTGCATTCTGAGATGATTTATTCGACTTAAATCAGGATGAGAGGAAAAAGAATGGAGCATGGAAATGGATGGATCACGGGGTGAAATTGCTAGAATGAGTTGAAAAAAATCAATAGTAGGTATAAAAAGAGACATTGGTGAAACAGTAATTTTGAATGAATCTATAGATGAAAAAAGTAAAAGACCCTCATGTTTATCTGTAATTTATAATGAAATTGTTGACAAGAGGAAAAGAAACCAGTAATATTTTTTGTGTTTTATTTTGACTATTTGCTACAGATAAGCGTTGAATGAATCAGCAGACTCATTGAATGTTTTTAAAATAAAGTCGAATAATAGATGAAAGATTAACTTAGCTAAGTTTAGAAGCTAAGCCGGTTATTAGTTATTGAGATAGAAAAGGTGATAGGTATGGGGAAAAATTTAGTAATTGTAGAGTCGCCTGCTAAAGCTAAAACGATTGAAAACTACTTAGGATCAGATTATGTGGTTCTATCAAGCGTTGGTCATATTCGAGATTTAGCAACGACAGGTCCAGGAGGTTTAGGTGTGGATGTTGAAGACCACTTTAAACCCAACTATAAAAACGTAACAGGAAAATCAAAGGTCATTAAAGAATTAAAACAAGCAGCTAAAAATTCAGATGCTGTTTACCTCGCAACTGACCCCGACCGCGAGGGAGAGGCGATTAGTTGGCATTTAGCAGATGTTTTAGGACTTGATGTTGATTTAGAGCGTCGAGTAGTATTTAATGAGATTACAAAAGATGCGATTTTAGAAGCATTCAAACATCCACGTGCGATTGATATGGATTTGGTTCGCTCTCAAGAAAGTCGTCGTATTTTAGACCGCATTATTGGATTTAAATTAAGTAAGTTATTACAAAGTAAAATCAAAAGTAAAAGTGCGGGACGAGTTCAATCAGTAGCATTGAAGTTAATTGTTGAACGTGAGAAAGAAATTCAAAAATTCGTTAGTGAAGAATACTGGTCAGTTCATGCTATGTTTGAGCGGGAAAGTGCAAAAATTGAAGCAGAATTAGTAAAGAAAGCTAATAAGAAGATTTCAATTGCGAATGAAGATGAAGTCAAAGCCATCTTAGCTGAATTAAGTGATCCTTATGTAGTGGAAAAGGTTGAAAAGAAAAATAAATCAAAACAACCGAAGTTACCATTTATCACTTCAACTCTTCAACAAGAAGCTGCAAGTAAATTAGGTTATAATGCGAAGAAGACAATGACAATTGCTCAAAAATTATACGAGGGGGTTAATATCGGTTCCGAAACTGTTGGATTAATTACATATATGCGTACCGACTCGACTCGTTTAGCCGATAACTTCGTTGATGCAACTAAGTCATTTATTAAACAAAATTATGGTGCAAATTATGTTAAAACAGGAAGTACAAATGCGAAGAAAGTTAAAAATGCACAAGAAGCACATGAGGCTATTCGCCCATCATCAGTCGCGCGTACACCAGAAGAGATGAAACCTTATTTAAAACGTGATGAACTGCGTTTATATAAACTCATTTGGGAACGTGCTGTTGCGAGCTTAATGAAAAGTGCAACAGTTGAAGCGACAACGATTGAAGTTCGCTCAAATGATTACTTATTCCGCGTTAACGGTCAAGTGCTAGTGTTTGATGGATATTTACGTGTCTATAGCTATGAAGAAACAAAAAATGCAGCTTTACCACGTTTAAGTGAAGGGGATACGTTAGCGTTAGTTGATGTTGAACCACAACAACATTTTACTCAACCACCTGCTCGTTATAGCGAAGCGAAATTAATTAAGGAAATGGAAGAGTTAGGGATTGGACGTCCATCGACTTATGCACAAACAATGGAGACGTTAAAAAATCGAGGTTACGTGACACTTGAGGATAAAAAGTTTAAGCCAACGGATCAAGGAATTTTAACAAGTGAGAAATTAGCTGAATTCTTCTCTGAGTTTATTAATGTGGAGTATACTGCAGAGATGGAAAATAATTTAGATGAAATTTCAAAGGGACAAAAAGTTTGGTACGATGAATTAAAAGTCTTTTACGATCATTTTATGCCAATGCTTGAAGATGCTCAAAAAAATATGGAGAAAATTGCTCCAGTTGAAATTGGGGAGGAATGTCCAGAATGTGGTAGTCCACTTGTCATTCGTCGTGGGCGTTACGGTGAGTTTGTCGCATGTAGTGGCTATCCGACATGTAAGTATATTAAAAAGGAAACAAAAGAAGAGGCTGCACCCGTTTCGACAGGAGTTAAATGTCCGAAATGTGAAAAAGGTGAAATCGTTGAAAAGAAAACACGCCGTGGAAAAGTCTTCTATGGATGTAATCAATATCCAAGCTGTGATTATGCACTTTGGCATAAACCAGTTGATAAAAAATGTCCAAAATGCGATAGCTTGTTAGTCGTTAAAGGGAAGAAAAATGAAATTCAATGTCCGAATAAGGAATGTGACTATAAAGAAGAATAATCAAAAGCCCACCTTTTAGAAGGTGGGTTTTTAAAGCAAACAGACAGAGGGTAAAAGTTTATGTTATAATAAAGTCATTCAGGATCTTAAGTTAATAGGCAAAAGAGATTGGCTTAAGCAGATGAAGAAAAGTTCAAGGAATTCTCCCGCTTCATCGCCTTGATTTGAGATTTGTCGTATTAGCGCCGGGCTTATTGCAAAATGTATTAGCAGAATCCGTAATTTATGATATAATTCTCATTTGTAACCATGTGTTAATTCGCAACTTAGGAGGCAAGTTAAAATGAAATTTGTAAATGTTATTGGAGCAGGTTTAGCTGGTTCGGAAGCCGCTTATCAATTAGCTAAACGTGGAATTCAAGTTAAGTTATATGAAATGCGCCCAGTGAAAAATACACCTGCGCATCACACACAAAACTTCGCAGAGTTAGTTTGTTCAAATTCACTTCGTGCAGATGGGTTAGCAAACGCTGTTGGAGTATTAAAAGAAGAGATGCGTATTTTAGATTCATTAATCATGAAGGCAGCCGATGCGAATGCGGTTCCTGCAGGTGGAGCATTAGCAGTTGACCGTGAAGGATTTTCAGGACAAATTACAGAATTCTTAAGTAATCATCCAAATATTGAAGTCATTCGTGAAGAGTTAACTGAAATTCCTGAGGGACCAACGATTGTTGCAACAGGACCATTAACGAGTGATGCTTTAAGTGCATATATTCGTGAAATGACAGGACATAACTCATTCTACTTCTATGATGCAGCAGCTCCAATTATTGAAAAAGATTCAATTAATTTTGATAAAGTTTATTTAAAATCTCGTTATGACAAAGGAGAAGCCGCTTATTTAAACTGTCCAATGTCAGAAGAAGAGTTTAATGCTTGGCATGAAGCTTTAATCAATGCAGAAGTCGTTCCAGTTAAAGAATTTGAAAAAGAAGTCTTCTTTGAAGGATGTATGCCAATCGAAGTAATGGCGAAACGTGGTCGCCAAACCGTTTTATTTGGACCAATGAAACCGGTAGGGCTTGAAGATCCAAAAACAGGAGAGACACCTTATGCTGTTGTTCAGTTACGTCAAGATAATGCAGCGGGAACTTTATACAACTTAGTAGGATTCCAAACGCATTTAAAATGGGGAGAACAAAAACGTATTGTTCAAATGATTCCGGGATTAGAAAATGCTGAAATCGTACGCTATGGAGTTATGCATCGTAATTCATTCATTAACTCACCAGTATTACTTCGCCCAACATACCAATTTAAAACACGTGAAGATTTATTCTTTGCGGGGCAATTAACAGGGGTTGAAGGATACGTTGAATCGGCAGCATCAGGAATGGTAGCTGGAATTAACATGGCGAAATACATGTTAGGTGAAGAATTAATTGAATTCCCACGTGAAACAGCTATGGGATCAATGGCTTACTATATTACTCATACGTCTCAAGATGGTTTCCAACCAATGAATGCGAACTTCGGATTATTCTTAGACTTACCAGGACGTGTTAAGAAAAAAGAGAAAAAAGCTCTTTATGCTGCACGCGCCATTGAAAAAATCAATGAATGTAAAGAATTAATCTAATCATTGATCAGTGTGAGGGAGAATTTGTTCTTTGGTGAATCTGAAGACTTTCAGCCTCTTTATCTGCTAAATGAAGAAGAAAAATAGCTTCAGGCAATTAAATAAACGATGAAGGAAAACAGTACAATAAGTACTGTTTTCTTTATACGTAGAGGGAGTGAGTAATAATGAGAGAACTGGTTAATCGTTATCTAGAGTATTTAACGTACGAGAAGCGTTATTCAACTCATACGATTTTAAATTACAAAAAAGACTTAGAGGAATGGCAATCTTTTTGTAAGCAGGAGCTGATTGAGCCGTTAGATGTGGAGTATAGCGAAGTCCGTGCGTATTTAAATTATTGCTACACGCATCAATTGAATCGAAGTACAGTGAGTCGTAAACTTTCATCTTTACGTTCGTATTATCAGTTCTTATTAAAGGAGGGTGTCATTTCTCATAATCCTTTTTCGATGATTAAGGCACCTAAAGGAGGACAAGTTTTACCAAAGTTTTTATATGAGGAAGAAATGGTTGCCTTATTTGAAAGTATTGATCAATCAACGGTACTAGGATGTCGAAATTATGCATTATTGGAAATCCTATATGCCACAGGTATCCGTGTTTCAGAGTGCTGTGGCTTAACCTTAAAACAATTAGATTTTGAAACAGGGATGATGTTAGTACACGGTAAGGGTGGGAAAGATCGATATATTCCATTAGGGGAATTTGCAGTGGAATCAATCCAAGCATATTTACAACAGAGTCGACCTAGGTTACTAAAAAAATCAAAGATTGAAACCGATTATTTATTTTTGAATCATTATGGACTGCCATTAACAGAACGAGGGGTAAGAGATATTTTAAATCGATTAACGAAACAAACGGCAAATCATATTAAGTTGGCTCCACATATGATTCGCCATACGTTTGCGACACATTTATTAAATCATGGAGCAGATTTGCGGGCTGTGCAAGAACTGTTAGGTCATGAGCATTTATCGAGCACTCAAATTTATACGCATGTTTCGAAAGAACATTTAAAGCAAGCCTATGCGTTAGCACACCCGCGCGCTAAAAAGATGGAAAATAAATGAAAGCAAATTCGCTAGATGTATCAAATGAGGAATAAATTTGCTATAATGTAAAAGTAACAGTGTAAGAGTAACAATTAGAATGGAGTGAGAGAAGATGGTCAGTTTAACGAGTTTGGTTTTGGGGATTCCTTTCACATGGCTATGGTTTTGGATTGCTATTGCCTTTGCTGTTATTGAAGCATTGACTTTAGGGATTGTTTCAATTTGGTTTGCAATCGGAGCTTTAGTTGCCATGTTATTTGCCTTTGTTATTGATTCATTTATAGTTCAACTCCTTATCTTTTTGGGAGTCTCATTAGTCTTAGTGGCGACCACTCGAAAAGTAGCTGTTGAAAAGTTAAAAATCGGTCAAGTCAAAACAAATGTTGATGAGTTGATTGGAAAAGAAGCTGTGGTAGTAAAAGAGATTAGGCCTTATACGACCGGTGAAGTAAAGCTTGATGGTAAAGTATGGCGTGCGATGTCAGAAAGTAAACAAGTATATAAAGTAGATGAAATTGTGACTGTGTTACGTATTGAAGGAGTCACAATTATCATTAAATAAAGGGAGATGGAAAAATGGCTTATTTTATCATTGCTATTGTGGTTGTTATTATTATTTTAGTAGCAGCTAACATTAAAGTGGTACCTCAGGCAAATGCCTATGTTATTGAGCGCTTCGGTGCTTATGCTGCAACTTGGACTGTTGGGCTTCATGTTAAAATTCCAATTATGGATCGCGTTGCAAATAAAGTGTTATTAAAAGAACAAGTTATTGATTTTAGACCACAACCCGTTATTACAAAAGATAACGTGACGATGCAAATCGATACAGTTGTCTTCTTCCAAATTACAGATCCTAAATTATTTACGTATGGGGTAAGTAATCCATTTGCTGCTATTGAGAATTTAACAGCAACAACATTACGTAATATCATCGGGGAATTAGAGTTAGATGAAACGTTAACTTCACGTGATATTATTAACTCTCGTATGCGTTCAGTGTTAGATGAAGCCACTGATCCATGGGGAATTAAAATTAACCGTGTAGAAGTTAAAAATATTATTCCGCCACAAGATATTCAAGCGGCCATGGAAAAACAAATGCGTGCAGAACGTGAACGTCGTGAAAAAATCTTACAAGCAGAAGGAGAAAAAACATCTGCAATTTTAAAAGCGGAAGGATTAAAAGAATCACAAATTCTTGAGGCAGAAGCTCGTAAACAAGCCATGATTTTATCGGCAGAAGCAGATAAAGAAGCTGCGATTCGCCGTGCAGAAGGGGAAGCAGAAGCCATTTTAAAAGTTCAAGAAGCAACAGCTGAAGGGCTTCGTATGCTAAATGAATCTCACCCAACAACAGAAGTTTTAACACTTAAATCATTTGAAGCTTTAGCACAAGTAGCAGATGGAAAAGCAACAAAATTAATTATCCCATCTGAAATTCAAAATGTTAGTGGGTTAATTGCTTCACTTGCTGAAACGTCACAAGTGGTTAAAGAAGACTAATTGATACAGAAAAAGACCTTTTAATAAGGTCTTTTTTTTAGTATAACAGGAAACTTCCTACTATCACTTATTAATAATAGATGTCTTTAATAGACAGGGTCTAAAGATAAGCAGGAAGACTAGAGGGGACTTGGGAAGTGATAAGAGGTAAAGATCTGTAGTAAGAATTTAAACTTTTATTTGTATCATTCATGATAAAGCTGATAATTTAAGTATGTATCATTGGAGCTAAAGTAACCTAACCATATGGGTTACTTCTTTTTGTTTGGTGAGGTATGAGGGTGTTTTTAATGTGAATAATACAAAGGTCGGCACTCCATGAAAAAAGAATAAAAATAAAGGGTATTTTTTGCATTTTTATATACAAAAAAACAGTTCGTTTTAGTAGAAAAAGTCGAAAAAAATATGTTATTATAAATTACCGCGTTGAAAGAGAGTCGCTAAAAGGAGTGAGCATATGGAACAGAAATATATTCAGTTAAATAATGAATTAATGCAAAAGAAAGATGGATTTTATCAGTTACAAAAAGATCGTGAAGCAGTTCAAGCCTTTTTAGAAGAAGTAGAATCGAAAATGAAGCGATTTGAGACAGAAGCGGCACGTTTACGCTGGCTAATTGATGAGAATTATTATGAAGATTTCTTTAGATTATATGAATTAGACGATATTTTAAGTATTCGTGAGACTGTCTTTTCTTATGAGTTTAAATTTCAATCGTTCATGGCGGTTTCAAAGTTTTATAAAGATTATGCTTTAAAAACAAATGATCATCAGCAATATTTAGAGTATTATGAAGATCGAATTGTAGCCGTTGCATTATACTTAGCGCAAGGGGATGCAAAGAAAGCAATGGATTATGCCGTTGCAATGATTGAGCAGCGCTATCAACCAGCAACACCTACATTTTTAAATGCGGGAAAGGCTCGCCGTGGTGAAATGGTGTCTTGCTTCTTACTAGAGATGGATGATTCACTCAATTCAATTACATATAATATTAATACGTCAATGCAATTATCGAAAATTGGTGGTGGAGTGGCATTAAATTTATCAAAACTTCGTGCGCGTAATGAGTCGATTAAAGGAATTGAGAATGCAGCGAGCGGTGTGTTACCGGTTATGAAATTGTTAGAAGACTCATTCAGCTATGTCAATCAACTTGGTCAACGTCCAGGAGCAGGAGCAGCTTATTTAAATATTTTTCACTGGGATATTGAAGAGTTTTTAGATACAAAGAAGATTAATGCAGATGAGAAAAGTCGAATTCAGACCTTATCGATTGGAGTAGTAGTCCCAAGTAAATTCTTTGAATTGGCCAAAAAGAATGAACCGATGTATGTCTTTGCTCCACATACTGTTTATCAAGCGCTTGGAAAACATTTAGATGATTTAGATTTAGATGTGATGTATGAAGAACTTGTACAAAATGAATCAATTAAAAAACGAGCGTTAGATGCAAGACGTCTATTAACACATATTGCAAAGATGCAATTTGAATCGGGCTATCCGTATATGGTTTTTAAATCAAATTCAAATGATGCTCACGCACTGAAAGAG
Source organism: Turicibacter sp. T129 (assembly GCF_025594975.1). Taxonomy (NCBI): domain Bacteria; kingdom Bacillati; phylum Bacillota; class Erysipelotrichia; order Erysipelotrichales; family Turicibacteraceae; genus Turicibacter; species Turicibacter sp. T129. Next base: position 33,958 of record NZ_JAMQUU010000028.1, read on the forward strand.
ATTGGGCAAATTAAAATGTCTAATCTTTGTACAGAAATCTTCCAATTACAAGAAACTTCAACGATTAATGATTATGGACAAGAGGATATCATTCGCCGAGACATTAGTTGTAATTTAGGATCATTAAATATTGTCAATGTGATGGAGAAGCAATCGATTCGAGAAAGTGTCTATAGTGGAATGGACGCTTTAACGAGTGTTAGTGAGCTTTCAGCTATTTCCAATGCACCAGGCATTAATAAAGCGAATCATGAATTACATGCTGTTGGATTAGGGTGTATGAATTTACATGGCTTTTTCGCCAAAAATAAAATTGCTTATGAAAGTGATCTTGCGAAAGAATTTGCACGAACATTCTTTATGATGGTTAATTATTATTCAATTGAGCGTAGTATGCAAATCGCGATTGAAAAAGGCCAAAGTTTTACCGGCTTTGAGCAATCTGAATATGCGAATGGTAACTATTTCAAGAATTATCAAGAAATAGATTATACGCCAACTACTGATCGTATTAAAGCATTGTTTGGAGATATGATGATTCCTACAACGGAAGATTGGGCTAAACTTGCGACGGCTGTAAAAGAAAGTGGAATGTATCATGCCTATCGCTTAGCGATTGCCCCAACACAAAGTATTGGTTATGTCCAAAATGCAACGGCAAGTATTTTACCGATCGTTGATTTAGTGGAGCGCCGTACATACGGTAATGCAACGACTTACTATCCAATGCCGTATTTAGGAGAAGATAATATTTTCTTTTATAAATCAGCGTACCATATGAATATGATGAAGGTATTAGAGTTAGTGGCTGAAATTCAACCTCATATTGATCAAGGAATTAGTACGACACTTTATGTCGATAGTAATACGAGTACACGTGAGTTAGTTCGTTACTATTTATATGCCCATCATTTAGGATTAAAAAGTTTATATTATACGCGTACAAAAAATCTAGCATTTGAAGAATGTACAACATGTTCAGTTTAAGGGGAAGGGTGAGAAAGGTGAAACAACGATATCAAGCAGTGAATTGGAACGCACCAGATCATCAATTTTATGATGATTTATATTTAAAGCAAACCGAACAGTTTTGGCTACCTGAGGAAATCCCAGTCTCAGAAGATAAATCAACATGGGAAACATTAGCTCCTGAAGTTAAAGTTACGTATGAGCGAATCCTTGCAGGATTAACGTTATTAGATACAGAACAATCGACAGGAATTCAAAAAATTGCTGAAAAATCACCAAGTCTTTTTGTGAAAAGTATTTTAGCGTTATTTGCAGGATTTGAGAGTATTCATGCGAGGTCGTATTCAACTATTTTTCAAACCTTGTGTACGACAGAACGAATTGACGAATTATTTGACTGGATCGAAGAAACAAAATCCCTTCAACAAAAGGTTGATCGGATTATGAAGACTTATTACAGCATTGAAAATGAAGAGTCTCTTTTTATGTCGATGGTAGGTTGTTTATGTTTAGAGGGAGTTTGCTTTTATAGTGGATTCTTTTTACCGTTATGGTTAGCGGGACAAGGGAAAATGGTGAATAGTGGAGAAATTATTAATCTAATTTTACGTGATGAAAAACTTCATACCGTTGGTGTTGGCTTTTTTGCGCAGGAATTATTTGCAACATTTGATGCCGATAAGCAGCAAGAACTTAAAGCAAAAACTTATTCAATGATTCAGGATATTTATGAAATTGAGTGTGATTACTCAAAATTGTTATATAAAGAAATTGGAATGCTAGATGATGTGCAGACGTACATTCAGTATAATGTGAACTATGCATTACAATGCCTGAACTTTGATCCGCTATTTGAAACAACTGAACAAGATATTAATCCAATCGTAATGAATGGAGTTTCAGTTGAAACAAAGAATCATGATTTCTTCTCAACAAAAGGGAATGGTTATATTAAAACGACGAAGGTAGAACCATTACAAGATTCAGATTTTGAGTTTTAATGTGAAGCACGCGTAATAATGATTACAACATAAAACCTGTTTTTTCTACAAAATAAGCTATTTTATAAAAAAGTAGCTTATTTTCTTTGTATAACCAGTCGATTTCGACGTGAAAGCGCGTCATTTACCAGAAGAATTTTGTCGAATTTTGAGGGATTCGAAAAAACATTACGAATGGCGTCAAAATCATGGAAAAAAATACATAATACTGTTGATTTTGACTGTTACATTGGATAAAATTTGTTTATAGTCATAGGGAGAAAACAGGTAACGAGGTGATATTGTGCAAACAATTTTGTTGGTTAGTGTCATCATAATCATATTATTAATTGGATTAGGAATGTTAATCTATTTCTTGATTCCAAAACAAGGTGAACAACAGCAAGTTAAGGATGAAATTGAGGAACACTTCGTAACTGATGAGCAGTATTCAAATGAGCGAGTGACTGTTGTCGATGTGCAATTTAAAGGATATAATGGAAAATTTACATATGCAGTGATGCAACAAGAAATTAGAAAGGGACAATATGTATTAGTTTTAACACAGGATGGAATTCGTTGTGCAAAAGTAATTACGGATCCAAAAAGTATTAAGACTAATCAACTTTCATTTCCACCATTTTTATTACAAACCATTATTTGTGTAGCAGATGAGGCAGACTTAGAATACTATAATTAGGTAAATAGAAGATGATAACCTCACTAAAACTTTCTCGTTGAGAAAGTTTTTTTTATATAAAGCTAAAAAAATTGAAGATTCGATTGAAAAAAAAGGCGAAGTATGATACATTTATTCATGGCATAAAAATACACACACATATGGAGCGAATTGTCGAGTGCTATGAATTATAGTGGCAATTAGTGATGAAGTATGTGGCGGCCGAACAAATTTAAATTTAGGAGGAACTTACAATGGCTATTATCTCAATGAAGCAATTGTTAGAAGCAGGGGTACACTTCGGACACCAAACTCGTCGTTGGAACCCAAAAATGAAAAAATACATCTACACAGATCGTAACGGAATCTACATCATCGACTTACAAAAAACAGCTAAGAAATTAGATGAAGCATACTACGCTTTACAAGAAGTTGCTAAAGATGGTGGACGTGTTTTATTCGTAGGAACTAAAAAACAAGCTCAAGAAGCTGTTAAAGAAGAAGCTATCCGTGGTGGACAATTCTGGGTTAACCAACGTTGGTTAGGTGGAACTTTAACTAACTTCAAAACTATCCAAGCTCGTATCGCTCGTTTAGAAGAGTTAGAAACTATGGAGCAAGATGGTACTTTCGAAGTATTACCTAAAAAAGAAGTTATCACATTACGTAAAGAAATGGATCGTTTAAATAAATTCTTAGGCGGAATCCGCGATATGAAAGAATTACCAAGCGCAATCTTCGTAATCGATCCTCGTAAAGAGCGTATTGCAATCGCTGAAGCTCGTAAATTAAACATCCCAGTATTCGGTATCGTAGATACTAACTGTGATCCTGAAGATGTTGATTACGTAATCCCAGCTAACGATGACGCTATCCGTGCGGTACGTTTAATCGTTGGTAAAATGGTTGATGCAATCATCGAAGTTAACCAAGGTTCTGCTGAAGAAGTAGCTACTGAAGAAGTAGTTGCTGAAGAAGTAGTAGCAGCTGAGTAATTTGATAATGAATACCTTTTTCTCAATATGAGTTAAAGGTATTTTTTTTGAAAACTACTTAATCATTAATAACGTTCAGAATGATAATTTAAAATTAAGTGAATAAAGCTTTTAGAAACCTGTTACAATAGATAGGGAGTATTTAAGACTGAATTCGTTTAAATAAGTGATTGAGGTATTCAATGACTTGCAATATTTGTGTTTTTTTGTTATTATCAAGAAGATGCAACTATAAGCAAACTCTAAATTTTTATAAAAAACATTAGGAGGAATCATAATGGCAATTACAGCGGCTATGGTTAAAGAATTACGTGAAAAAACTAGTGCAGGTATGATGGACTGTAAAAAAGCATTAGTAGAAACAAATGGAGATATGTCTGCTGCAATCGATTGGTTACGTGAGCGTGGAATCGCTAAAGCGGCTAAAAAATCTGATCGTGTAGCAGCTGAAGGATTATGTTCAGTAGCAATCGAAGGAAACACTGCAGTTATCTTCGAATTAAACTCAGAAACTGATTTCGTTGCTAAAAACGAACAATTCTTAACTTTATTAGATAAATTAGGAAAAATCTTAGTAGCTAACAAACCTGCAACAGTAGAAGAAGCTTTAGCAATCGAAGTTGAAGGAACTACTGTAGATGGAATGTTAATCGAAGCAACTTCAACAATCGGAGAAAAAATTACTTTACGTCGTTTAACTGTTGTTGAGAAAGCTGACAACGAATTCTTCGGATCTTACTTACACATGGGTGGACGTATTGCTGCGTTAACTGTTGTTGAAGGTAAAGAAGAAGTAGCTAAAGATGCTGCAATGCACGCTGCTGCAATCAACCCTCAATACTTAACTGTAGAACAAGTTCCTGCAGAAGTTGTAGCTAAAGAACGTGAAATCTTAACTCAAGAAGCATTAAACGAAGGAAAACCAGCTAACATCGTTGAAAAAATGGTTGAAGGACGTATCCGCAAATTCTTAGCAGATGTATGTATGTTAGAACAACCATTCGTTAAAGATGGTGATGTAACAGTTGCTAAATTTGCTGCAAACAACGGATCAACTATCAAATCATTCATCCGCTTAGAAGTTGGAGAAGGAATTGAGAAAGTTGTTGCAAACTTCGCTGAAGAAGTAATGAGCCAAGTTCGCGCATAATTACGATTCATATTTAAGGGACACAGCACTGTGTCCCTTGCTTTGGATATAAAAGGATGAGAAAGTGGGTGCCGTAATGTCTGCATATAAACGTGTTGTTTTAAAGCTTAGTGGTGAAGCTTTAGCTGGAGGAAAAGGGTTTGGTATCGATGCCGAAACTGTACAACAAATTGCTTTACAAATTAAAAGTGCTTACGAAACTGGTGTAGAAATTGCCATTATTGTAGGTGGAGGAAATATCTGGCGTGGTAAAACGGCTAGTGAAATGGGGATGGAACGCTCAAGTGCTGACTATATGGGGATGTTAGCGACAGTTATGAATGCCTTAGCTTTACAAAATGCTTTAGAAGCTTGTGGAATTCAAACGCGTACACAAACATCAATTCATATGAATCAAATTGCTGAGCCATATATCCGACGTCGTGCTATTCGCCATTTAGAAAAGGGACGTATCGTGATTTTTGGTGGAGGAACAGGGAACCCTTATTTCTCAACAGATACAACGGCTGCTCTTCGTGCGGCTGAAATTAATGCCGATGCTATTTTAATGGCTAAAAACGGTGTTGATGGAGTTTATAACGATGATCCTCGTTATAATCCAAAAGCAACTAAATACGATGAATTAACGTATTTAGAAGTATTAAATCAAGGATTACAAGTTATGGATTCAACAGCGGCTTCTTTATGTATGGATAATGATATTGAATTATTAGTGTTTAATATGAATGAATCTGGGAATATTAAGAAAGCCGTTGCTGGTGAACAAATTGGAACAATTGTAAAGGGGAGATAATCATGCCTAAAAATGTATTAACAAATGCTGAAACTCGTATGAGCAAAGCAATCGACTCATTAAAACGTGAATTCGCAGTTTTACGTACAGGTCGTGCTAGCGCTGCTTTATTAGAAAACATCCAAGTGGATTACTACGGAATGCCAACTCCAATTAATCAAATGGCACAAGTGACAGTTCCTGAAGCTCGTCAATTAGTGATTAAGCCATATGATAAATCAACATTATCTTCTATCGAACGTGCCATCAACGAGGCTAACATCGGATTAACTCCAAACAACGATGGAGAAGTTATTCGTTTAAACGTACCTGCTTTAACAGAAGAGCGTCGTCGTGAATTAGCTAAAAAAGTTAAAGGATTTGCTGAAGATGCAAAAGTAGCAATCCGTAACGTACGTCGTGATGCAAACGATGATCTTAAAAAATTACAAAAAAATGGTGAGATCACAGAAGATGCATTAAAAGGTTACACAGAAGATGTACAAAAATTAACTGACAAGAAAATCAAAGAAGTAGACGCTGCAGCGGACGAAAAAGAAAAAGATATCATGTCAATCTAGTTTTATAGGACTACCTATTTGGTAGTCTTTTTTATTTTTAAAAAGTTAAATTAGGTATAGATGGTTAAAAACTAGAATAAATTGAATTGTAATTAAAGCGGGATAGGGAGGAATTGAGGTGGGAATTCAAGAGTATCATACCTTTTATGATTACATGAAACAGGCTAACTTAACTGCCAGCGAAGAGGATTATATTGAAATGATTTATCGATTAGCACAGCCTAATAAAATAGAAATCAGAGTAAATGAATTAGCAACTTCATTAAATATAAAATCATCTTCTGTGACCAAGATGATAAAAAAATTGAATGAAAAGAATTTAATTATATATGAACGTTATGGGAAAATTCGTTTAACAAATGAGGGATGGAAAGTCGCTCAGTATTTATATCAACGGCATCATCTAATCTATCAATTTTTACAAGAGATTGGTGTTCAACAAGATTTATTAGATGAGACAGAAAAAATGGAACATACAGTGGGGCAAGAAACCCTTCAGTGTTTGAATAAATTAATAGATTTCTTTATTCGTTTTCCTCAGATTCGAGAACAGTTTCATCAGTTTAAAAAAAGACAATGAATATTGTCTTTTTTTTCATTTTTTTAGAATTGTCACGTATGATGATAAGGAATAATGTAAAGGACACGAAGGAGTGTTAATATCATGTTTAGATTTAAAGATGTGGGTTATTTAACAGATGGAGAAATTGATTTAATCATTGAAAAAAAAGTTCCAGCTCATCTTGAAAAATTCGCCGCACCATCCTACCATTTTCAAATTAAACAGCATTTAATGCCTTATGAGATTGGAAAAATTGATATTCGAGTTGGATATAATGAAAATACATTTTATGGAGGAAATATAGGGTATGAAATATATCCCCCTTATCGTGGTCATCATTATGCAGCTAAAGCTTGTCAAATTATTAAACGAGTGGCCCAATTACATGGGATGAATTATCTGTATATTAGCTGTCTTCCAGATAATCTTCCATCAAATAAGACGTGTCAACGTTTAGGAGCTCGATGGTTAGGGAACTACGTCGTTCCTTTTCATCTTGAAATGTATATGATGGGCGTTCGAGAGATTAATGTTTATGAATGGAATTTGAATGCCTATAATCGTTGATATTATCATATTCTTGAGTTTAGTGCTTAATCAAAGCGTTCAATACTTGCTAAAAATATGTTCCATTTCCTTTTAACTAAAATTCATATGAAATGGAGACTAATTTATGGCTACTAAAACGGTAAAAAATAGGCTTAGAATCAATCAAACTAAAGAGATGACATTGAAACAACTTTATGACGAACATATGGAGTATAGCAAGGCTAGAAACTTTAGACCACAAACCCTAGAGAATAATGAATTTAACTTTATTGTGCTATCAGATTACTTTGGAGAGGATTGTTTAATTGAGGATATAACACCAAAGGCTATGAATGGTTATATCAATTATTTAACTAATGAACGTGGAATCAAGGTTATTAGTGTCAATGAAAGACTTAAGTATATTAGAAAACTCATGAATTATGCTTATAAGTGTGGTTATTGTGCTAAGTTTAATATTGAGTTGCTAAAGGATACAACGGAGAACAAAACCCCACTAACACAAGAGGAAGTGCAAAAGCTAATTGCTAAGCCAACTAAAATGACCTTTTCAGAGGTAAGGTCATGGGCAATAGCTAATTTAGTTTTATCCTGTGGTATTAGGTCACGTAATGTTAGAGAGGTTAAAGTTAGTGATTTAGATTTACACAATCGTACGCTTTATTTAAGGGATACAAAGTCGCATAAGCCACAAACGATTTACTTGAGTCATAGTATCATTAAAATACTTAATGAGTGGCTTAAGATTACTCAACTAAAAGGTGATAGTCCATTGTTTCCTACGGTTTATGGGGAAGAGTTAAGTAATAGGTCACTAAAGAACCTATTTAGAGCGTATGCACGTTCTAGGGGAGTTGAAACGTCATTACACATCCTAAGACATACTTATGCTCGTGATTTAGTAAAGGCGGATGTTAATCCTATGATTATCAAGGAATTATTAGGACACCACTCTCTTGAGGTCACACAACGCTACATCAAGTTATTTAGTGATGATATACGTAAGGCAACAGATGGACTAGACACATTAGTACAATATCAAAAGAATCGTATCAAGCTAGGAGGTAGCAAATAATGCTAACTCTTAGGTATAATCCCGCTTCTGAACGATATGATTGTTATGATAACGGTGAGTATGTGTCTACATTGACTTGTGGCACTAGGTTTAATCTTTATGCTGATGATGAGGATATATTTGTAGCGGGAAGAATTGAACATCATAATGTGAATGGATATTACTTCATATGTCATGAAGGATATGTAACTTATTTATATAGTGAAATGCAAGGCACTCTTAGTTGAGTGTCTTTTTATGTAATAGTAATATTTCATTTGAAATCTATGAGTATAATAAGTTCTAAATTCTATAAAAAATATAACCTATTTTCTTATATTCTATCGCAATCACTGGATAAATCTGTTAAAATTATCAATATAAGGTATATATTGGGAGTGAGTGTGTTGGAGAAGTTAAGAACTAAAAAAACAGATAGAAATTTATCGCAAATTAAAGATTTTGTAGATAGAGGAAAAATTGTCTTACAACCTGAATTTCAAAGAAATTATGTTTATAGTGAAGAAAAAGCTAGTAGTGTTATTCAAAGTATGTTATTAGGAATGCCTCTTGGAGTCATATATCTAGCTGATATTGAAGGAAAGAATATTTGTGTAGATGGGCAACAACGATTAACCTCAATGATAAACTTTATAAAAGGCGACTTTTCATTGAAAAAATTAGACGTATTAGAAGAATTAAATGGAAAAATGTTCAAAGATTTAGATGAAAAAACACAAGATGCAATTTTAGATTATGATATGTTTATTGTTACGATTGAAGATTGTACTTATGAACAAATTTACTTCTTATATGAAAAGTTAAATATGGGGGCAGTTAAATTAAATGCTCAAGAGATTCGTCGATGTGTTTATCATGGTGCTTTTAATTCAATGTTAGAAGAATTAGTCGATGATAAGAACGAGGCAAGTATCGTTCGTCATCATTTATCATATAGCAAAAATGACCGTTTAAAAAGAGTGGAGACACTTCTCAATATTTTAGCTATTACAGATAATCCTAATTATAAAACTTCTCGAAGAAGACTTTTAAATGAGTATATGGATAAGCATGTAAAAGATAGTGAACAAGAAACTTTGAAAGTTAAAAATCAAATCTTAAAAACATTTAGGCTCATTGATGATGTATTAGGTGATAGAGCTTTTAAGTATAAAGGAGAAACTAAAGCTAACAATAACTTAACTTATGGAATTTATTACAGCTTTTCACAATTTAATCACCAATTAATTAGAAATCATGCTGATGAAGTGAGAGAACTCTTAACTAATCTTACTCAAGATGATATTTGTATACGTAACCCTAATGGTAATGTTAATGGTGATGCAAAAGGAACTCGTCATTCACTTATTCAAGTATTTGGACGTTTAGAATCTTGCTTAGATAAGTATGAAAAAGAACTTCAACGTACCTTCCCAAAAGAATGGAAAGATATTCTTTTTGAAAATCAACATGGAGCGTGTGGAATTTGTGGACAACAAATAGTGAATATGGATGTTGCTGAGATTGACCACATCATTCCCTTTAGTCGAGGTGGAAAAACTACTCTTGATAATGCACAATTAGCTCATATGCACTGTAACCGTAGTAAGGGAAATACTATTTAAATTGCTTGTTTATTAAATCTTAATAAATAAATTGGAACTTCAAGTAAATTCCCACTTAGACTACTTATTTGAATGTTTTTAAATCCATAAAAAGGAATTTTGTTGAAGATATAGTTAATTTGTTATAAAATAGATACGTGCTCTATTATGAGTACAATTTAAGGAGGGTCTCAATTCACATGTCGTACTTAACTAGTCTGTCGTCATGGACATTTATTTAACGGGTTAAGGAGGTGAATTGATGGAGCAACAAAATTCATTTGATGGATTAATTGGTATGCTTAATGCCTTAACAAAATTATGTTTTGTGCTATTAATGTTTACCGTTGTTGTTTTATTATCCAAATCCAAAAAGTCTGCCTAGTGTAGGCTTTTTTTATTTTACATTGGGCATACTGACTAATGTTATAAATTTTAATATTATAGAGGTGATTATCTAATGGAAAATACAAGAGAATGGTTTGTTAAGAATCGTGATTTATATGTATATAAATTAGAATGTCCATGTGCTAATTGTGGAAATAAAGCTACCCACTTACATCATATTGTGCAACTATCTAAAGGTGGAACAAATTTAGATTCTAATATTATTCAGTTATGTCAACCTTGCCATGAGTTAATACATAATGTTAAATTCTTTAAACGTGAAAAAATGACTTTTAATGATTTGCCTTTAGACTTTGAATATTACTATGGAATGTGGGCAAATAATGAAATAACTAAATTAGAGTTTATGGATTGCATGAATGTTAAACGATATAAGACGATTAATAAATATATTAACCTATTTGAAGCGGAACTAGAGCGTAGATGGGCTGAAGAAGATAAGATGAAAGTGAATTGAATAGTATAAAAGGCACTAAATTAAGATAGTGCCTTTTGTTATGCTATTAAGAGTAAAAAGTGTCAAAATAACATTTAATTATAACGTTTAATACGAAAGTGTCAAAATATATTGACTGATAGTTTAAATGATGATACAGTCTCGGTATCAAATAAAGTATAGTTTAAATGGCACTTTGGAGGAATAACATGGCTACATATTTTTATTTACGAATTAGTACAAAAGAATCAAATGACAAGCAATCATTCGTACGACAAGAGAAATCACTAAAAGCATATGCTCAAGCTAATGATATGATATATAGTGAGCGTTATGTCTATAAAGATGATATGAGTGGTTCTACATTCAATCGTAAAGAATGGCTAGAGTTAGAGAGTAATCTGAATGAGAATGATACAATTATTTTTAAAGAAATCTCACGTTTCACTAGACAAGCGGAACAAGGTTATAAGAAATATATGGAGCTAATGAATAAGGGGATTAACTTAGTATTCGTTGACAATCCAACGGTTAGCACTGAATATATTAAGCAATTAACGTCAATCGCAAATAGTCAACAATTAGTAGCTAAAACAGCGTTAGAAAGCACAATCAAGTTATTATTAATCGTTGAACTAGACCGAGTACAACAAGAGCGTGAAATTATCGTCAAGCGAATTAAGCAAGGTATTGAAGCTAGTGATAAGAAACAAGGTCGTAAGGTTGGTCAATTAGATAAAATGTCAAATGAGCTAAGAGATGATATTGTTAGATTCATTAGTGATAGAACGATTAAGCAAGTAGACCTCATGAATAAACATAATATTAGTCGTAACACATTAAAAAAATACGTTGAAATTGTTAAAAACGAACAAAAGCATTAACTACGGAAAATATCGTAGTTAGTGCTTTTTATTATGCTTAGAATATCGTTCTGAGCTATTTCTGTATGTTCTGCGAGGTTCTAGTATCGGATTGAATGATAATAAGGTGGGGGGATGGTTTACAACTAGAAGGTAATCTGTCGCATTAGAGAAAGGTTATCACTCATCCATTCTCACACGATTCCAAAATTGAGAACGCTCATTAGGGTGTCACAAAAATGCGAATCTTTAAAGTTAATCAATAGTTAAAGCATTAATTAATTAGAATTATTTACTTATGTTTAAGTGTAAATAATTCTAAACAATAAAAAAGAGCAACGTGCCATAGGTTAGAGAATGACCATAGTTGCTCTATCGTATTAGCTCTTGCGTAGCGTTGCTTACGCTTAGTGCTTACACGAAAGCATATGCTAGGTTATATTATAAATATGACACTTGCGACATGATTCGACTAAAGTTATCAATAAATATTTAATCAGAGATTAAATGTGATTTTTGGAAAATCCAAGGTTTTTAATAATTACCACTTTTGTAGAAATCTTCTAAAGCCAATAGCATCAATAGTTTTAGGATATGGGGATATTTCAGGGGTAGGGAGAAAAAACAAAAGTCTAAAAACCCCAAGTTCTTCTTGGTATCTGAAATGGTATTATGTTTTTCGATATAGGGTAGGAAAGTAGTGTGAAAACTAAAGTGTAGCGAAAACTTCAAATAAAAACACATGTTAATCCACTATCAAAAACATGATAATACCAACGTTTTTGAGGTGTTCGTTATAAAAATGCAACCATTTTTGGTATTTACTATAAAAATACATATAGGGTAGGAAGAGGTAATCATATGCTCTCCCTACCCTCGATATGTTTTTCCTTAATTAACACTTTCATATTTCATTCTTTCATTTTTCTTAACCTTATTTTCCAGAGGTCTAATTTCGATTAGACCTCTTTTTATTTTTACCAACAAAAGGGTAGTAAACAAAATTATACAAGGAGATGTATTATATGCAATTAAACAAACAAGAGATTTATGTAGGGCAAGTATTTAAAAACTATGGTGAGATGTGTGAGAAGTTGAACATCAAGCGGTATAAAGCTGGGTGTCATATGCAAATGGTTCAACTAACCAAACTTAAAGCATATTTCGACTTTGAGCGAGTAGAAGTTGATGGAGTAAAAACCCATCAAATTAGAATTACAAAAGTCTATGCTAATGAGGTGCTAAGCATTGGACTAGATAAGAGTAAGCATCAAGAAGCCATTGAAGTGCTAGAAGCCTATGATTTACTAGGGTAATATCACATTAGAATTAATCAATAACAATCAATCATAAAGGAGTATTACATATGGCATTATTAGTAGCAATTATTATGACATTAATCTTCATGAATCATGCGAACAAGAGAATCGCAAAAAGTGACTTATATATTATCAATCAGTTGCTTAATAAACAATAGGAGGAATCACGCATGGAAAATAAACGACACTATATTATTAAATCAATCTACTTAGCTAAATACTTACAACAAAAGGGATTTGAACTTGTGAAAGTTAAGATGAATAAGTTCTATCCAAAGCATAACGTGTTCTTATTTGAGAGTACGGAAGAATTACACCAAGCTATTAGTGAGTATCATAACACGAGAGAAGAACTACGAGCATTAGAGCAACGCTTGTGTCATGATATTCATGAATAATCACAATATACAACTAAATCACAATGAAGAGGGATGTATGCCTTTCTGAACGATTCTGATACGTTCTGCGAGGTGTTATCCCTTTTTGTATATAAACTAATCAATAACAAAATAAATCGAAACACGAAAGGATATGTGAATGTAATGATGATTTTAAGAAAACTTTCGTTCAAAAGGAGAACGAGTATTAATGACAACTACAACTATCAACACTGGAGTAAAACTTAACTTAAAAGAAGGAACGTACACCTATGTACAACTAATGGAATTAACTGGTTGGTGTTATAACACGCTTCCTGCTACTAGAGCTAAACAATTGTTAGAACTACAACGTCATTGTTTAATTCAAAAGGTAGGGAAAGGTAGAGCAACACGTTATCACATTATTAAAGTTTATGATAACCCAACTACTCAAGATGTTTTCTATCGACCAAACCGAGAATTATATTCTAACCTTGCTCAAGTTTTAATCCCTCGTGAATTATTGAAGTATGGTGAAATGATTGTTTACAAGGTTCAATTTGGAAATCAAGTGTACATTGGTTCAACATTTGATATCATGACACGATTAAGTCAACACTTCAATAATCATGTGAATGAACATACTTATCATATGTTAAAACGTGGAGGAACGTTTGAAATGTTAGAACACATTACAACAACCGAAGAGGATTTAAGAGCAAGAGAGATTGAATACATTAAAGAGTATAAAGCGTGTGGTGTATTTACTGTCATTAATAATCAACACGCTAAAGGTGAATAATCAATCAATAATCATAAGTACCTATTGCTAAGTGTGGTAGGTGCTTTATTAATATCAACTAAAATAACGGAGGAATAACACATGAACAATAAAAATACAAAATTTGATTTATCGCAATTAACACCTGAATTAATGGAGCAATTCATGGAATTTTATGAGAACTTACAAGCAACTAAAGTAGAGGAAGTTAAACAAGAGACTAAATCTAAAGTTAAAGGTAAAAATCAACTATTAAAGCCTACGAGTAGAGCAACATTAAGAAGCAAATATAAAGGTGATGCTATTGAGCTAGTTAATATGACCAGTGGATCTGTTACAATGGGGAGCAAGAAGAGTCATATGATTTATCAATGGGATAACTATGAAGATGTAGATTATGTTGAATTTGATGACTTGATGCACAATGTAGAGTTATTAAAACGTGGACTTGTGGCTATTGTTGAATATGAGCAATATAGCGATATTATTGAGGTTCTAGGGCTTGAGAACGCTATGACATTTGCACACTATCGTAAGAATATTGATGAGTTTGTTGAGCTAGATGTTAATGAAATGGAACGTACTTTTGAATCATTTAGTCGTGAAGCTCAAAATGAATTGATGTGTGCTATCATTAGTCAAGCTAAAGATGAAGATAGTTCACTTTATGATAGTGTTCGATTGAGAAATAAAGTTTGTGAAGCATTGGGATTAGATTCATACTTCTTAGAGTAGAACGAGAGCGTATGGGGTGGGCATAGAACGTAGTGATAAATGCCTACCTCTAGCTTGAGTGGTTAGAGAATAAATTGATTATACGGCACAGCCACCTGTTCGCATTGAAGTAAACTTCAACGCTCATTGTCTAAATTGTTTATGCTCTAAAGGGATGTCGGTTTCGACAAGGTCTCACCGCCACCACGCATAAAGCAATTTATCCAACTGAAAGTTTTGTATTTAAAAAAATATGAAATAATGTGAAAAAAATCACTTTTTTACCTGTACAATTGTCGAAACCTGTTGTACAGTATCAGAGTAAAATAATTAGGTTTGAACTTTGGAAGTTAGGGGATTATGGCATCAAAGTTTGAAGTGAATTTATCTGAATTGAGATAAGAGAAGGGAGGGCTCAAAAAGCATGGATTTACCGCACTTTTAGTGTCGAAATTGGTCAGTTTTTTACAACCAGTTGGTCAGTTTTTTACAACTATTCGCTTCTCATAAGTAATAATTAATCATAACAATAGGGGGAATAATAACATGGAACAAAATAAAGTACGTAATATTATAGCATTGAATGTAGATACAGGGGAAATTGAAGCTGATTTAAAGTTAAGAGGTAATCAGAGACTAGGGATAAAGTCTTCACTTACACAAGGTCAAAAAGAACATCTTGACAAAAAAAAGGCTCAAGAGAGTTACACAAAATCACTAGGCGGATTTGTAACGGTATTTTACTTCAACAATCAAGTGTTATTTGATGATGAAGAGAGACCGAATGAGGTAATATCAAAGGCTAATTTGACACGACTTATGATGTTAGCAACGTATATGAATTATAAGAATCAGTTAGTACTGGAATCCTCTACCAATAAAGTCATTAAAGTCAAGGGAGCGGTTGAGTACATGACTAAAAAAGATATCCAACATGTTCTAAATTTGAAACCTTCTACGTTCAAGAAGTTCTTCAATGAAGTCACATCGGCTAATATCTTGATTGAGGAAAATGGTAAGTTTGTATTGAATAAAGGTTATTTTTATAAAGGTGAATTGGAAAAGTACAAGAAGGAAATTAAAGGTAATTATACACGCATGTATATTGATACCGTTCGTCAAATTTACAATGGGACGGACAGCAAGAAACATAGCATATTAACTTATGTATTCCAATTGATTCCTTGTATTCATTATTCAACGAACTTCTTATGTAATAACAATAGTGAATCGCACACTAGCATTGAGTATATGAATCTTGAGGCTATTTGTAAATTCTTAGGAGTGTCTACTAATAAGGGAAATATGAGCAAGTTTAAAAGGGATTTAATGGCTATTCGCATAAAGTATCGTGGGGAGAGCTATCACTTGTTTAATGAGATTATTCAATCAAATTCAACAACAAAAGTGCAACGATTCTTAGTCAATCCGCTATTAGTAACAAGTATGTCAAATATGAACGAGGTTAAGAAAGCGATAAGAATGTTGTTTATTGATTAGCATAAGATGGGGCTACACTTTATTACGTGTGGCTCTTTTTATATTGGATGCTCATATTTGAGTAAGAAAATCCCACTACTGATATTAGGATTCTCATAGGTGTTATGAGATTTATATGAGGATTTATGGTGAATTGTATAAATGTGCATAGGTGTTTTATATTAGGAATTATTATTAATTATAACAATTATCACATCAGACCTTAAAATAGCGACGAAAATACCGCATTTTTAAGAAGATAGAGTGTGATTTAGTTCGGTGTTTCCGAGCAAAATCGACACTTATATATAATAAGGATAGATATAAACAATAAAATCAGCATTTTATAACAAATGGCATATGGGATTTAGTACGGTAAATCCGTACTTTTTAGCATATAGGTAAAATCAATAAGTAAGCGTAAGGAGAATTAATCATGAATAAAGTAATCAAATGGATAAAGAAGTTATTTAATAAACAACAATCACAAATAAGCACTCATATGAGTGGTATAGTGTACGTTGATTTAGGAGCTTCAAGCATAAAGATGAGTTATAATGGGAAGTTTATCACATTCCGTTCTAGTGTAAGGGTGGCTAGTTATGAAGAAGTGACGTTTCAGGAGAATAAGATTCTAGTGGATGGCAAGTGGTACATCATAGGAGAGAGTGCTACATCAACAGGGAACTACAAATATAAGTTTCAAAAGGAGAATTTACACGTTCTAGTTATATATGGCTTACAACTACTTGAGTTTCAAGAAGATGAAGTACAGCTACACATACTATTGCCTTACAATGAGTTGGGAACTATTAGAGAGTTAAAGTCAAAATTGGAGAAAACTTACCAACTATATGACACTAAGATGAAGTTACAAGTTGCAAAAGTTTATGTAGAAGGTGAATCAAGTAAGCATTACATAAGCCAAAAACTAAAGCTCAAGGGGAAGAATGTGTGTGTAATCAATGTTGGATATTCAACGACCGACATTGCTTTATTTAGTAGTAAGGGTTATAGAGAGAAAATGGTATCCTTATCAATGGGAACTAATGCGATATTAAGTGAAGTAGCAGGTTATACTCAAGCACCTACAAGTTCAATTCTTAACTCATGGCTAGTTGATGGTTATAAGTTTACGAAGGATGAGCAATTACAAGTGAGTGGTGTGACAAGTAGATTCTTGAGTATGATTAAATGTGATTTAGAGTCAACGGTGTTCAAGGTAGCTAATCCTCAAAATTTAGTTATTGTATGGTGTGGCGGTGGTAGTCAGTTGCTACAAGGTGAGATTGATAAGGTATTCAAGGGCTACTCATGTAAAGTGTTAGATGTAGAAGATTCTATTTATACAGATTTAAAGGGAATGATTGAATTACATAATCCCGCTACTGATGATGAGAAAGTATTGACTAAAGAGGAACGTGAGCAAAAGATAATTGAGTTGAAAGGGCAAGGTTATAAGAGTAAAGAAGTGGCTCAAATGTTAGGATGTAGTGAGTCAACGGTTAATAACTTTATGACAAAATACAACAAGCGTGTAGCATGAATTAGTTGGTAATTATTTGTTGAAAATAGCTGTTGATTTATGGCTTAAAATATGAGTATACTGTTCGTATGAAATGGAACATATTTTTAAAAAGGAAATGTACATGTGTACTCAAGAATGTGGTAAAATCAACGTTTAGGAGCTCGATGGTTAGGGAACTACGTCGTTCCTTTTCATCTTGAAATGTATATGATGGGCGTTCGAGAGATTAATGTTTATGAATGGAATCTCACTTTAGATTAAATAATTATTAGACTTAATGAGGATTCATGCATATATTTCGACAAAAAATGCAAAATAAAAATGTCATCGTTTTACATCATAAGGAGGCAGTTACATGGCAACAAAACAAACAAAACGATTAGCTCGTAACGCATTAATTCCAGATGCATCGAAAATGGAAACGGAGTTTGGTACGGAATTTGTTGGTGATGCCAAACGTGTGACGCATAAAGTAGAAACGCGCGTCAAAACGAATGCACAGCGCTACGGATATTTTAAACGAGAAGATTAATTTAATCTGGCAGGTAAAATGTGATGAGTGAGAAAGATGATAAGTTTGTAAAATTATCTTTTCATAAACACATGAAGAAACAAGAAGTCGAGTTGAGTAGTGAGATTCCTCCATTAACAAAAGAAGAGGTTCATCGAATTAAGATAAAAGCTCAAAAAAGATTAAATAGACACTAACCTGTATTTAGTATGAATGAATGTCATGATTTTATACGATGTAAAACGATGACTTGATATAGATAAAGCTACTAGGAAATTTTCTTAGTAGCTTTTTTCTATTGTAGAGGAGAGGAAGTATATTTTATTTGTATAAATCTTGAATGTCAGTGGAAAAAAGATGTTAAGTGTATTAAAATATACAAGATAGGTTAAATTTATGAAAGGCGGTTTCTTGAATGTTCTTTAGAAAGAGGAGAAAGATACAGGTAAATAAAGAGCAAGTTTTAAACGCTCCATTGCCTCAACATATTGCGATTATTTTAGATGGAAATGGAAGATGGGCTAAAAAACGTGGGCTTCCAAGAACAGCTGGACATCAAGAAGGAGCAATGAATGTTCGAGAAATAACAAAGCTATGTGCGAATATTGGAATTAAAGCTTTAACGGTGTATGCTTTTTCAACAGAAAACTGGAAACGCCCAGATGAAGAAGTGAAGTTTTTAATGAAGTTACCGATTAAATTTTTTAATGAATTTGCTCCAGAGTTAGTTGAAAATAATATTAGGTTAAAAGTAATTGGAAATGTAGAAGAATTACCAATAGACTTGCAACAAAAAGTATTAGAAATTAGTGAATTAACCAAGAATAATACGAAGATGACGTTAACGATTGCATTAAATTACGGTTCACAAGATGAAATTAAACAAGCGGTCCAAGCCATTGCAACAGAGGTTAAAAATGGTCAGTTAAATGTGGAAGACATTAATGAAGACGTGATTGATCAACACTTAATGACTTCAGATTTACCCCCACTTGATTTAATGATTCGAACAAGTGGAGAATTGCGTATCAGTAACTATTTATTATGGCAATTAGCTTATGCAGAGTTGTACTTTACTTCGATTGCTTGGCCAGACTTTAAAGAAGAGCAGTTATATGAAGCATTATTAGATTATCAAAAGCGTAATCGACGATTTGGTGCTTTAAATGAAGCAAACTAAAGGAGTGTTTAAATCATGAAGCAGCGTGTTATCACAGCTATTATTATGATTGCGGTAGGGTTACCGATTTTAATTTATGGAAAGTTACCGTTTATCATTTTAGGCTTGTTATTAGCCCTTGTAGCGACACAGGAAATGATTGATATGAAAGAGACAGTTGCTAAAACACCAATTGAAGTGAAGCTATTTACAATGTTAGCTACTTTGATGATTATGTTTAGTTCGTTTAACTTTAAAACTTTATCATTTACTGGGACGTTAACCTTTGGGTTAGGTACAATGGCATTATTTTTATTTATTTTATTATTAGCGGTTGTGGTTCGTAAGGACTTTTCAATTAAGGATGCGGGTTACTATCTACTAACCATTTTTTATGTCGGATCAACCTTTCACTCCATGATATTTATTCGATTTTTAGGGTTAAAATTATTCTTATTTATGATTATTGTCGTAGCAGTGACAGATTCCGGTGCTTATTTTGTTGGACGTAAGTTAGGGAAACGTAAATTAGCTCCACGTATTAGTCCAAATAAGACGGTAGAAGGATCAATCGGTGGAACATTATTAGGAATTATTATTGGAACTGTTTTCGGCGTGTTCACGGGATTATCAACTCAGATTTTAATGCTGATTATCATGAGTTTAGTCGTAGCAGCTGTAGCACAATTTGGTGATTTAGTGGCTTCTTCAATGAAGCGAGAATATGGAATTAAAGATTTTGGAAAGTTATTCCCAGGTCACGGTGGCGTTCTCGATCGTTTTGACAGTCACTTATATGCTTCATTGGCACTTTATATTTTAATTAATGTATTGAATGTGGTGATTTAGATGAAAAATATTTATTTATTAGGGGCAACAGGTTCAATCGGAACGCAAACACTAGATGTGATTCGACAGCATCCAGATAAGTTTCGATTAGTCGCTTTTTCAGCGGGACGTAATATCCAACTAACACAAGCAATTATTGAAGAGTTTCAGCCGTCATATGTATCAGTTATCAGTGAAGAAGATGCGAAAAAGTTATCTCACTTATATCCAGCCATTCATTTTGGATTTGGAAGTGAAGGATTAATCACGGTTGCAACTTATGACGAAGTACCAGGAGATGAACACTTTGTATTATCAGCGGTGATGGGATCAGTTGGATTATTACCAACACTAAAGGCGATTGAAATGCGTCGTACCATTGGAATTGCAAATAAGGAAACACTCGTGACAGCTGGACATTTAGTCATGGAAAAAGCAAAGCAATATGGGGTTAAGTTATTACCTGTTGATAGTGAGCATTCGGCAATTTATCAATGCTTACAAGGTGAAGATTCAAAAGCGGTAAAGAAATTGATTATCACAGCAAGTGGTGGATCATTCCGTGATTATACACGAGAGATGCTACAAAATGTTACACGTGAGCAAGCGTTAAATCACCCCAATTGGTCGATGGGGGCTAAGATTACTATTGACTCAGCTTCAATGATGAATAAAGGACTAGAAGTCATTGAAGCACATTGGTTATTTGATATGCCCTACGATCGTATTGAAACGATTTTACATCGCCAAAGTATTATTCATTCGATGGTTGAGTTTGAAGATACGAGTATTATTGCCCATTTAGGAACACCGGATATGCGTATTCCGATTCAATTTGCAATGAGTTATCCAGAGCGTATTGATTTAAAGCAGGCGAAATCATTGAATTTAGCTGAAGTAGGAACATTAGAATTTAAACCAATGGATTTTGAGCGCTTCCCATGTTTAAAGATGGCTTATGATGCTGGACGTATGGGCGGAAGTTGCCCGACAGTATTAAATGCAGCTAATGAAGCAGCGGTAGATTTGTTTTTACGAAATAAGATCAGTTTCCTAGGAATCGAAGAGGTTGTTTATGAAGCATTATCGGCCCATCAAACGATTACTAACCCAACCTTAGATGAAATTTTAGAAATTGATTGTGACGTTCGAAAAAATATCATGACAAAGTATGAATAATGGAGGAAGGACAGATGATAGGAATTATAAGTTTTATTTTAGCACTAGGTATCATTATCTTAGTTCATGAATTAGGGCATTTTCTTGTAGCAAAACATTATGGAATTTTATGTCATGAGTTTTCAATTGGAATGGGGCCAACGGTCTGGAGTAAAAAGAAGGGGGAAACAACTTACTCTATTCGTGCTATTCCATTCGGTGGATTTGTTGCGATGGCAGGCGAAGAAGCTGAAAAAGAAATGGTTAAGGTTGATCAAGTAGTCGGTGTCAGTTTTTCACGACAAGGACTTGTTGATCGAATTTACTTAAAGCCAGAAGATCAAAAGCCAGAAGTCATTGGAACGATTAAATCGGTTGACTTATATAAACAATTAACGATATCCCTTGAAACAGAAGATGGAATACTTCGTGAGTTTAATGTTGAACATGAGGCGTATTATATCCTTGAAAAAGGAACTCAACAAATTGCTCCTTATGATCGTTGTTTAGAATCAAAATCAAAATGGGCACGTTTTGCGACTATGGTAGCTGGAGCAACGATGAACTTTGTTTTAGCCCTTGTCTTATTCTTTATTGTGGGTTTATCAGTAGGTATGCCAACCTATTCGA
This sequence comes from Turicibacter sp. T129, assembly GCF_025594975.1. NCBI lineage: Bacteria > Bacillati > Bacillota > Erysipelotrichia > Erysipelotrichales > Turicibacteraceae > Turicibacter > Turicibacter sp. T129. The sequence continues at coordinate 56,026 of NZ_JAMQUU010000028.1, forward strand.
ATACGCTTGGTCAAATTATTCAAGATTCTCCAGCTCAAGTTGCTGGATTAGAAGAAGGGGATACGATTGTTTCTTATAATAATCAAGTGGTGAGTAATTGGGAAGACTTAACGGCGGCTATTCAAAGTACGACAGAATCGACGACACTAACTTATATTCGTAATGGCCAAACACACACGGTAGAAATTACACCACAAGTCAATGATCGTGAGGGAACGTTAGTTTCTTCAATAGGTGTGGGTCCTGAATATGAAAGATCATTATTAACTGGTTTCAAGTACTCCATTTTTAAAACAAAAGAAGCTTTTGTTTCAATTTTTGAGACCTTTAGAATGTTATTCGTAACAAAAGAGGCGGGAATTAATGATTTATCGGGACCAGTTGGCATTTATAAAATGACGTCAACAATTGCGACTTATGGATTAACATCATTACTAATCTGGGTTGGGTTCTTAAGTGTGAATATTGGAATTATGAATTTACTTCCATTCCCAGCTTTAGATGGTGGACGTATCTTATTCGTATTAATTGAAGCGATTATTGGACGTCCAGTTGATCGTCGAATTGAAGGTTATATTCATATGACGGGATTACTTTTATTCTTTGGATTATTTATTTATGTCACATTTAACGATATCATTCGTTTAATTAGTGCATAAAAAGATTGAAAAGGGATTAAAAAGATGCGATAATGAACAATTAGAGACGGTAAAATGTCGAGACTAATTGAATAATAGTCGTAGTAAGCTTTAGGAGGACCAAACATGAAACAATCTATGATGTTTATTCCAACGCTACGTGAAGTACCAAGTGATGCAGAAATTCGTTCTCATCAGTTCTTATTACGTGCTGGATTTATTAAACAAGTTGCAGCAGGAGTTTATACATACTTACCTCTTGCAAAACGCGTTTTAAATAACGTTGAAGGAATCGTTCGCGAAGAGTTAGATGCGATCGGTGGAAATGAATTATTAATGCCTGCGTTACAACCAAAAGAATTATGGGATGAATCAGGACGTTGGGATGTTTATGGATCAGAGTTAATGCGTTTAACAGATCGTAATAACCGTGAATTTGCTTTAGGGCCAACACATGAAGAAGTCATTACACACGTTGTTCGTGACTTCTTAAATTCATATAAAAAATTACCATTAACAGTTTACCAAATTCAAACAAAATTCCGTGATGAAGCACGCCCTCGTTTCGGATTAATGCGTGGACGCGAGTTCATCATGAAAGATGCTTATTCATTCCATGCGACACAAGAGTCTTTAGATGAAGCGTATAATAACTTTGTTCAAGCTTATACAAACATCTTTACTCGTTGTGGATTAAACTTCCGTATGGTAGAAGCTGATAGTGGACAAATTGGTGGATCTCAATCTGCGGAATTTATGGCATTAGCTGAAATTGGAGAAGATACAATCGTCTACTCAACAACTGGATCATTTGCTGCTAATATTGAGGTAGCTGATTTACCAGTTGGAGCACCATCTCCAGACGGTGTTGGTGTCGTTGACCACGCGAAAGGAATCGAAGTTGGACACGTGTTCAAATTAGGAACAAAATATTCTGAACCAATGAATGCTGTTTTCTTAGATGAAAACCAAAAGAAACAACCAATCATTATGGGATGCTATGGAATTGGTGTTAGCCGTGTAATGATGGCAGTAATTGAACAAAATAACGATGAAAATGGAATGATTTGGCCAAAATCAATCGCTCCATTTGATGTTCATGTCGTTCCAGTTGATGTGAAAAAAGCAGATCAATTAGAAGCAGCAGAAAAAATCTATGCTGATTTAAAAACAGCAGGATTTGATGTTCTATTAGACGACCGTAAAGAGCGCGCAGGAGTTAAATTCTCTGATGCTGACTTAATCGGATTACCAATCCGAGTAACAGTTGGACGTGGTATTGCTGACGGTTTAGTTGAAGTAAAAGTTCGTCAAACAGGTGAAGTTGCTGAAGTGGCAGTTGCTGACTTAATGACATTTGTTCAAGAAAAATATGAAACATTAGCATAATGTGAAAAGTTCTCTCTTTTTGAGGGAACTTTTTTTATATCAATTAAAAAAATCCATAATAACTTAGAGTCATGGTTGGTTAAATTTTAATGATGAAATAATCGTCAAATAATGATAAAATGTATTAGTTATGACTAACTAGTCTTTTATATAGAAAAGGGGGAGCCCCGTATGCAAAAACAGATGCAAATTTTATTGGAACAAATTCAATATCCGGAGCATCAACTTTTTTTATTTGAAGAAAAAACGATTGAGAAAGTAGATGTTTTTCGTAAGCGTCAAGCATTACTTTTTCATTTAACGTTTGATACACCGCTTATTTCAGCAGCTTTTTATGAGTTTTATTCACGATTTGATCACACATTTGGTCGTATTCAAACAGTGAATCAAGCAACATTTACGATTCGTTATTTAAGTCGACCAAGTGACGAGCAAATTTTAGAATATTGGCCGCTGATGATTGAATATTTAAGCCGTCAAGATTTATTAATTCGCTGTCTTGAGAGCTTTAAAGCTTCTGTTGTAGGTGATGAGTTACAAATCGCTGTTAAGGATGAGCAATATTATAATGAAATTCAACAAAAGTATGCGACTAAGATTCAGCAAAGTTATGAACGCTTTGGGTTCCCAATTAAACAGGTTCGACCAATTTATTCAGAAGATGCTCTTTCAGATGCAGATATTTTAACAGAGCGAGAAACGTCATTACCACCAATTGTAGAAATTCCAAAGCCTATTGAACCAGAGGCGGAGCCACAAAAACCGGTTTATCGTGGTGAAGGTGGAGGTTATGGTGGAAGTCGCGGAGGCTATTCGCGAAAAGAGCCAGAAGTGACAGAGACATCAATTGGAGGACCGATTAATGGAACTCCGATGAACTGTAAAGATATTGATGATGAAATGAGTCGCTGTATTTTAGAAGGATATATCTTTGATGCCGAAACACGCGATATCCGAAATGGTGAGATGATGTTAATTACGGCTAAATTTACAGATTATACGGATTCGATTTATATTAAAATGTTTGCTAAATCAGCAGAAATGAAAAAAATGGTTCCTAAAATTTTGAAAAAAGGTAATTGGGTTCGTGTGAGTGGACGTATTCAATTTGACTCATTCTCAAAAGAGTTAAGTATGATGGTAAATGCAGCAAACGTGATTGATGCTAAAACAGAACCTCGTAAAGATCTAGCACCAGAAGGTGAGAAGCGTGTGGAGCTTCATGTCCATACGAAAATGAGTGCAATGGATGGTGTAACCGATATTGCAGATTACATTAAGCAAGCGGCACAGTGGGGACATAAAGCGATTGCTTTAACGGATCATGGTGTTGTTCAGGCAATTCCTGACGCTTATCATGCCGCAAAGAAAAATGATATTAAAGTCATTTATGGCGTTGAAGGTTATCTAGTTGAAGATGAACCGAAAATTGCTTGGGATGAACAACCGTTAAATTTAAATGATGCTACCTATGTCGTTTATGACGTCGAAACCACTGGTTTTTCGACAAATTATGATGTGATTATTGAGATTGCAGCGGTAAAAATTAAAAATGGTGCGATTATTGATGAGTTTTCAGACTTTGCAAACCCTCATCGTAAACTTTCGTTAAAAACAATTGAATTAACTCATATTTTACAAAGTGATGTTGATCATGCACCTGAACTTGAGGATGTCATGCGCCGCTTTAAAGCTTGGTCAGAAGACTGTATTTTAGTTGCTCATAATGCAGCCTTTGATATGGGGCATTTACATGCTACCTATAAACGCTTTAATTTAGGTCCATGTACAAATCCTGTCATTGATACACTGGCTGCAGCTCGTGTGATGTATCACCACCAATTTGGGGTGTATTGGAATTATGCGACAGATGCAACCATTGATGAAAAATTTAAGCGTAAGATGAAACGATTTAACTTAAAGGCGCTATCGAAATTCTTTAAGGTAGAATTAACTCAACATCACCGTGCCATTTACGATGCACGTGCCACAGGTCAAGCCTTTATCTTATTACTTAAAGATATGATGAAGCTAGGTATTAAGACGCATGATGAAATTAATAACCTAGTGGATAAAGATACATCGTTTAAGCTCGATTATTCTACGCATGTAACCATTTTAGCAAAAAATGAAGTTGGATTTAAAAACTTATTTAAAGTCGTTTCTCAATCGATGACAAACGACTTATATGGTCAGCCGCGTATTCGTCGTAGCTACTTAGAAGCTCATCGTGAAGGGTTATTAATTGGAAGTAGTTGTGTCAATGGTGAGGTTTTTGAAACAGCAATCAATAAATCATACGAGGAATTAAAAGAAAAAGCTAAGTTTTACGACTACTTAGAAGTTCAACCTCCAGAAGTTTATTCACATTTAATTGATTTAAATTCAAAAGAGATGGCAGGGTATATTATTCAAACGATTGAACGTATTATCAAAGTTGGTGAAGAGTTAAATATCCCAGTCTGCGCCACAGGAGATGTTCATCACTTAAATCGTGAAGATAAAATATATCGTCAGATTTATACACGCACACCATCAATCGGAGGTGGACGTCATCCGTTAAATCATCCAGATATTAAATCGATTCCAAGTATGCATTTTAGAACAACGGATGAGATGTTTAATGATTTCCACTTCTTGAGTGAAGAAAAACAAAAAGAAATCATTGTAACAAATCCAAATATGATTGCCGATCAATGTGAGATGATTAAAGCGATTAAAGATGAGTTATTTACGCCTGCAGATGATTTCTTAAAAGATAAAGGGATTCCAAGTATCAAAGATCGTTTAAGTGAGATGTGTTATGAGCGTGCGTATGAATGGTATGGATCAGAATTACCACAGTATGTATTAGACCGCCTCATTAAAGAATTAAATAGTATCATTGGTAATGGATTCGCTGTTATTTACTATATTTCACACATGTTAGTTAAGAAATCACTCGACGATGGGTACTTAGTAGGTTCTCGTGGTTCAGTTGGATCGTCTTTCGTAGCCACATTAATGGATATTACTGAAGTTAACCCTTTATCACCGCATTATCGATGTCCGAACTGTTTATTCTCTGCCTTTAAGATGAATGAAGATGAAAAAGGGCGTTATGGGATTCGTAAAGAAGAAGAACCATTCCAGGATATTTTAGCCAATGCGGAATCTGGATTTGACTTACCAGATGCGAATTGTCCACATTGCGGAACGAAAATGCGTAAAGATGGACATGATATTCCGTTCGAGACCTTCCTTGGATTTAAAGGAGATAAAGTTCCCGATATCGATTTAAACTTCTCAGGTGAATACCAACCCGTCGCTCATTTATATTGCCGTGAAGTCTTCGGTGATGATTTTGCTTTCCGTGCCGGAACGATTGGTACGGTTGCTGAAAAGACAGCTTTTGGGTATGTTAAAGGATTTATTGAGGATACACATAAAGAGATGCGTACCGCTGAAATTGAACGTTTAGCCAAAGGATGTGAAGGGGTTCGTCGTACATCAGGACAGCACCCGGGTGGAATTATCGTTGTACCAAACTACATGGATATTTATGATGTCACACCCATTCAATATCCAGCAGATGATCCAACAGCAGAATGGCGTACCACACATTTCGACTTCCACTCAATTCATGATAACTTATTAAAACTTGATATTCTTGGGCACGATGATCCGACGGTCATTCGTTATTTACAAGATATTTCTGGTATTGATCCAAAAGATATTCCAACAGATGATCCCGAGGTTTACAAACTGTTTTATTCAACGGAATCATTAGGTGTGACGCCAGAGCAAATTCGTTCAACGACGGGATCATATGGAGTACCTGAGTTTGGAACCCCATTCGTTCGTAACATGCTTGAAGATACAAAACCAAAAACATTTGCTGAGTTAGTTAAAATTTCGGGTCTATCACATGGAACAGATGTTTGGCTAAATAATGCGGCTGATTTAGTAGCAGGTAAGTACGATAAATTTGGTAAGATTGAATTTAAGAATGTTATCGGATGTCGTGATGATATCATGGTTTACTTAATGTATGGTGGGTTAGAACCAGCCTTAGCCTTCAAAATTATGGAGTTTGTTCGTAAAGGAATGGCAAGTAAAGTGCCAGATGGATGGAAAGAATTTGAAGAAGAAATGCGTAAGCATAATATTCCAGAATGGTATATTTGGTCATGTGGTCAGATTAAGTACATGTTCCCAAAAGCCCATGCGACAGCTTACGTTTTAATGGCAATACGTATTGCTTGGTTTAAAGTTCATCATCCAATTTATTATTACTGTGCATACTTCTCAAAACGTGCAGATGTGTTTGAAATGGAAACCATGATTAAGGGGCCAGATGCGATTCGTAAACGTCTAGATGAAATTGAAGAAAAAGGATTTGAAGCGACACCAAAAGAGAAAAACTTAGTCACGATTTTAGAAATTGCGCTTGAAATGACAGAGCGTGGCTTCTATTTCCAAAACTTTAATATTGAGGAATCACAAGCGGTTGATTTCAAAATTTCAGAAGATAAAAAATCATTAATTCCACCATTTACCGCTTTAGACGGATTAGGGGAGAACGTAGCGCGTCAAATCGTAGCTGCTCGTGAAGAAGAACCCTTTAAAACGATTAAAGACGTTCAAACACGTGGAAAAGTTTCAAAAACATTAATCGAAAAATTACAATTAATGAATGTCTTTGGAGACATGGAATTAGGGAATGATAAGCCAGCTAAAGCATCGGTTCAACCACCAAGTAACCAAATGACATTATTCTAATCTTACGAGGTCCACTTTTGGGGGACCTCTTTTTTAATAATCATAAAATTAAATTGTTAATATATACAAAAAAATTCATAGATTCCCGTTAATCACTCATACTAAGGTTAGTTTAGATTGGAAAGGAGATTGTTGAGATGTTTTTAGAAGCTTATATTCCTCCTCAGATTGAATTAGCCGTCGAGGTTGATGCTCCTTATATTTTTGATCGTAAAATAGCGGATGTGACAGGAGATCAAGTGGATGACTTTATTTATCTTGCAGGAAATAAAAAAAGTTCAGATGCGATTTACCAAGAGGATATTACAATTTTTGTCGTTGATGGTGTGACGAGCGAAGTCACGGAAAAAACTCTTGATTTAAATGGTGGTTATGGTAGTACACTTTTTTTAGGTGATTTTAATCAAGACGATATTAATGATATTTATGTCTCAATTAGTTCTGGTGGAAGTGGAAATATTCATTATTATTACATTTATAGTTTTAAAGATAAAAAGCCAGTCCAGTTACTCGATTATAATGATTTGAATGATTTATATGATTGGAGTATTAGTTTTACGAATAACTATGGAGTCATCGTTAAAAATAACACCATTAATCAAACCTATAAACTGGATCTTTCAACAAAAGATAAAGAGCTATTAGATAAGTACTATACTCCTGAAGGAAAAGTTAAAGAAAATTTAAGAGGAGATGTGTTGCCGTTAGGTGGATTATATCCAATTATGACTCCAAGGGGACAAGATGCTTATAGCTTAGTAGCCTCACAACGAATTGTTGGAATTGCAACGGTAGATAATTTAGGTATTGTTGAAGTTTATTTAACGTATCAAGACGGGAAGTTTGTTCCTTATCAAATTGTTGTAGGAAATGAAACGGATTTCGAATAATTGATGAGAAAACAGTATAAAAGATTAAAAAACAATGGCCCAGTCTAGTGAAAGAGTTGGCTTCCCTTTGAAATTATGGTACAGTATACATATGTAATATGAAGGGGGCCACATTCTTGAAAGTTCAAATGGTAGATGGTTATGACATAGAACTTTATGTCTATGAGCCACAAGCAGAAATTCGAACACGTGGAGTGATTCAATTAGTTCATGGTTCTTGTGAACATACGATGCGTTACGAGCAGTTTATTGCTTATTTAATCAGCCAAGGCTATGTTGTTTATGCGAATGATCATCGTGGACATGGAGCATCTGTGAAGAGTGCAGATGATTATGGATATTTTGGTGAAACTAACGGATGGAGTAAAATGGTGGATGATTTAAAATCGATTAATGATTTAATTCATGCCAAACATCCAGATTTACCAATTGTTATGTTAGGTCATAGTATGGGATCATTTTTAGCAAGACATTATGCGATTGATTATGGAGAGACGATTAATGGCTTGATTTTAACTGGAACGGCACATGAACCAAAATATCAATTAGTCGCAGGAAAAATAGCTGCTAAAATAATCAAACGTATCAAAGGTTCAAGATATCGTAGTCCTTTGATTCACCGATTATCATATGGAACCTTTAATCAACACATTGAAAATGCTAAAACGCCAAGTGATTGGATTTGTTATGATGAAAGTATAGTGAAACAATTTTGTGCTGATTCAAGTTGTGGGTTTGTTTTTACTACTGCAGGATTTGAAGATTTATTTACTGGCTTATTGTATATAACAAATGAGAAGAATATAAAAAAAATGCCATATGATTTGCCTGTTTTATTATTATCAGGTGAAGATGATCCCGTTGGTGGATATGGTCAAATGGTTATCAAAGCTTATGAAGTTATGAAAGACGCTGGATTAGTTGATATTAATTATAAATTATATCAGAAAATGCGTCATGAAATTTTAAATGAAAAAGAAAAAAACATCGTTTATGAAGAAATTCATCAATGGCTAGAAGAAGCGATATAAAATAAAAACCAGAGATTCGATCTCTGGTTTTTATTTTATTAATGAGTGGTTGTCAGCGTTGAGGAGGATTTTTCCTGTTCTTGTTTACAACTAATAAAACTAGTTAAAATCCCTAAAGCTGAAATAAATAGGAAAATAAAGAAACATAGTTTATATTGACTAGCACTGTAGTAACGGACAGCGTCTGTGCTGCTTCCGACATAAGTTAAATCAAGAAAAGTACCAATTAATAAGGTGATGAGTGAGCTTGCGATAAACTCCCCAGCATTAATAAAACTGCTAGCCAGCCCATTGTTATCAGGTGTACAGTAATTTGTAATATCAGTAAAGGATAGGATGTGTGCGGTGGCGAAAAATCCTATCATAAATAGTAAAATCGGTAGGATGGAAAGAGGTGGTTGTCCATTGGCTATGATTAAAAAGTAGATCCAACAAAGTGTCATTAGAGTCGAAGCAATGCGCTGGCAAAGTGAGATTTGATATTTAAACCAGCTTAGAATTTTATTAATACATAATGAACCAACAATTAACCCAATAAGAATAAAGGAAATATAAAATGAAGCTTTTGTTTCAGTTAGGTGATAGACAGTTGATAAATAGTTGACCCCCCAAACACCAGAAAAAGCAGTCGTACAACCGACTAATGTGAACAGGGCAAAGAAATTACGCCAAATGGAACGATTTAAGAGGACCGTTTTCAATGCTTGTTTCAAATTAATCTTTTGTGAAATACCTGTTTTTCCTTTTGCTTCGAATCCATAATCGTTAGGATGATTTTTAACATAGATAAAGATTAACAGTGAGATAATGACACAAAGGAATCCCATCCAAGTCATTGAACCACGCCACCCCATGTAAGCCACTAAAATGGCAAGTGGAAATGTAGCAAGCATCCCCCCCATATTCCCAATAAATGAAAGGAGTCCTGAAGCACGCGTAAATTCACGCTGGTTAAACCAAATACTTTGGGCTTTTAAGACAGAAATAAAAATAACGGACGTTCCAAGTCCAACAAGTAGTCGTCCCATATACGCGAGAGATATGGATGGAGTTATTCCGAGTAAAATTGATCCGATTCCTGTTAGTAAGACACCCAAACCACTGATTTTACGATATCCGTAAAGATCTAGTAACAATCCAGCAGGAATTTGCATTAAAGCATATGTATAAAAGGTTACCGAGGCAATATTACTAACTTGTGTAGCAGTTGCATTTAAGTCCGCACTCATAGGGGATGAAATGACACCCATGGATCCGCGATGGAAGAGAGAAAGGACAAATGAAAAGGTTAAAATAATCCAAATTCTCCATTTATAAAAGTTATAACTTTTCATAATGATTCTCCTTTGAAATTAAAATTCATTTACCACTTATTATGGATGATAAAGAGAAAAAAGGCAATAAAAACCATTTTTTCTATTAATTATTTTAAGGTTGCTGATAGGTTCATCTCAATTTAGTGGGAGGGAGTTTCACTGATTTAGCGAATAAAAAACAGCAACTCATCGTGGTTGCTGTTGAATAGACTTAATTAAAATCGTTTTTGAGCTAATTGTTTAAAATATTCAATATCTTCGATGATTAAATCGAGTGATTTTTTCCAAAAGGCTTGATCTTCAATATCAATATCCATTGTTTGAGCGACTTCTTTAGCCGATAGTTTACCCGTTACTGCCAAAAGGTTTTTATAAGCTTTAGGGAAGTCTTCGCCCTGTTCTTCATATTTGGCATATAGACCTTTTGCAAATAATAACCCAAAGGCATAAGGAAAGTTATAGAAGTTAGAAGAAGCATCGTAATAGTGAGGTTTACATGCCCACATATAAGGGTGTAAATAATTGGGATCAAGGCCATCACCATAGGATTCTTTTTGAGCTTTAATCATCATTTCATTTAATTCTTTAACCCCAACTGAACTTTCTTCTCGGCGTTTGAAGAGTTCAGTTTCAAATAAATAACGGCTATAAATGTCGACGATGATTTGAGTGGCGTCTGTTAATTCTTGTTCTAAAACAGCAAACGCTTGTTCCTCGTCACCACCTTTAATCGCAGCCTTTTTAACGATGGTTTCACAGAAGGTTGACGCTGTTTCAGCTAAAGGCATAGGATAACCGGAGTTTAAGATACTTTCTTCATTTAAGCAATAGCCATGAAATCCGTGTCCGAGCTCATGAGCCATCGTAATGACATCACTAAATTGATCGCCATAATTTAATAAGAAACGACTTTGTTTAATGATGTGTAAGTTTGAGCAGAAGGCACCACCTACTTTTCCTTGTTTGGGATAAACATCAATCCAAGCCCCTTCCATCGCCTCTTTGGCATACTCAGCCAGTTCGTCAGAAAAGGTTTTAAATAATTTTAGAACATATTGTGTTCCTTGTTCATAGTCAAAGGTTTGAGTGTGAGTTCCAAGTGGAGCAAATAAATCATAAAATGGAAGACCGTTTTTATGACCTAGACATTTTGCTTTTGTTTTTAGAAAGTCACGAAAATGAGGTAGGGCTTCTACGATGGCAGCGAGCATCGCATCTAATGTTTTTTTTGTGATGCGAGATTTTAAAAGTGTTTCTTCAAGGGCAGATTCATAGCCACGCCATTTACATAATGTAATGACTTCGCCTTTAATGTTGCTCAAACAAGCAGCTAAACTATCATCCACTTTTTCATAGGCTTTTAATTCAGCTTCATACGCCGCTTTACGGATATCAGGATTTTTATCGTGTGCGAGATTTCGTGCCATGGTGAGTGGCATGGATTTAACCTCATCCTGGAGCGGGACATCAACCATGAGCTTAGATGTCAACATATCTTTTAACTTTGACCACGCAATGGAACCTGTATTTTGTAATTTAGCCACAATAGCTTCTTCTTTATCACTTAATAAATGAGCGCTGAATTGTTGAATCTCATGGAATAAAAAGGAATGGTCTTTTAATGCCTCTGATTGAGATAAAAAGGAATCGATATTTTTTAAAGACCCAATCCAATGATTAACTTTTGCTTCACTTGAAGCTAAAGCACTACTTTTTTCATTTAAAATATCTGAGTATTTTAATGCTTTTTCATCACTTGTATTAGTGCTTAAAGTTAAGGAACAAAATGAGAAGAGTCGTTGAAATAAGCTGGCCATTTCAATTTGAAATTCTAGATACTCTTCTAGCTTTTTGACTTCATTTTTATCTATATTAGATAGAGATTGTGCATACGTTTCATAGCGCTTGATGAGGTCATCAACGGTATTTAAGTCATTTAAGAAGTCTTCACTTTCAAATGATTCATATAATTCTTTTAAGCTCCAAGTCGTTTCCATAAAACGCCTCCTTTATTCATTCTCTTAGTAGTCTAAACCGATTTGAGGTAAAATATGATTGAAAAATTGTAAATTTGGAGTAAAAGGCGATGAGTTTTTTAGCAATATAGTGTAAAATAAGAGAAGTGAAAATTCAGAAGGAGGAATGAATCAATGGCTACATTAGTATTCGGACATAAAAATCCAGATACGGATTCAATTACATCTACTTTAGTCATGACTGACTTACAAACAAAATTAGGTATGGACGTGAAAGCTTGCCGTTTAGGTGATGTTAATAAAGAAACTCAATACATTTTAAATCATTTCCAAGTGGAAGCTCCAACGTTAATTGAAGAAGTTACTGAAAATGATGAAGTTATTTTAGTGGACCACAACGAATTTAACCAAAGTGCAAACGGAATTGAAAAAGCAACAATCAAAATGGTTGTTGATCATCACCGTATTGCAAACTTCCAAACATCTGAACCATTATTCTATCGTGCAGAGCCAGTTGGATGTACAGGAACAATTTTATATAAAATGTATAAAGAAAATGGAATCGAAATCGAGCCTAAAATCGCAGGATTAATGGCAAGTGCGATCATTTCAGACTCATTATTATTCAAATCACCAACTTGTACACCACAAGATGAAAAAGCGTGCCGTGAGTTAGCGCAAATCGCAGGATTAGATGTTGAGACTTACGGATTAGAAATGTTAAAAGCAGGAACTGATCTTTCTGATTTAACAGCAGGTCAATTATTAGGGATTGATGCTAAAGTATTCCCAATGGGATCATCAACGGTTGAAATTGCACAAATCAACGTGGTTAGCATTGAAGATATGATGACTCGTAAAGCTGAGTTAGAAGAGCAAATGCAAGCCATTATTGCAGAAAAAGGATTAAACTTATTCGTCGCTGTCATCACAGATATCTTAAATAGTAATTCACAAGTAATCGCATTAGGTGAACGTACGGATATCGTTGAAAAAGCATTTAATGTTGAATTAACAGAAAACACAGCTTTACTTGAAGGTGTTGTTTCTCGTAAAAAACAAATCGTTCCAGTGATGGATCGTATTGCTTAATTAATAAGTATTAGGGAGGACTTTTAAAAGTCCTCTTTTTTTATTGAAAACTATTTTATCCACAAGGAATGGTTAAAATTTCTTTTAAAATATAAAATTTGAGATATAATATTGAATGAAATTATTTTTGGGAGGTTCATTTATGAACGATTATATCGATTTGTTTTGGACATTTTGTCGCATTGGTGGTTTAACATTTGGTGGTGGTTATGCCATGTTACCAATGTTACAAAAAGAAGTGGTAGAAACGAAAAAGTGGGCGACTGAAGAAGAAGTGATGGATTACTATGCTGTTGGACAATGTACGCCAGGTGTCATCGCTGTTAATACAGCCACTTTTATTGGTTATAAACATCATGGAATTTTGGGGGCGATTGTTGCAACAGCAGGTGTTGTGTTTCCATCTTTAGTGATTATTATGATTTTAGCTGCTTTTTTACAGACGTTTGCAGAATTTGAGATAGTTCAACATGCTTTTAATGGAATTCGTGTGGCTGTTTGTGTGCTTGTTTTAAATGCGGTGATTAAGTTATGGAAAGGATCTGTTATTGATAAAGTGTGTCTAGGAATCGTACTAGTTACGATTGCCATTGGAATCTTAACGAATATCTCACCGGTATTTATTGTGATTTCAGCCGCTATCGTGGGATTGTTAGTCAAAGGGAGAAAGGGAGAGAGAGCATAATGACGTATTTCATTTTATTTTTGGAATTTTTTAAGATTGGATTATTTGCCGTCGGTGGCGGACTTGCGACCTTACCTTTCTTATATGAACTAGCAGAAAAATATACTTGGTTTGATGAAGCGATGCTTGGAAACATGATTGCGGTTTCTCAATCAACACCTGGTCCAATCGGGATTAATATGGCGACTTATGCTGGGTTTAATGCGGGTGGAATTTTAGGTGGATTAATTGCAACCATTGGATTAGTTATGCCATCCGTTATTATCATTATTATTGTGGCTCATGTTTTAAATAAATTTAAAGAGAGTAAAGCTGTACAATCTGTGTTTTATGCCTTACGACCAGCTGTTACCGGACTAATTGCTGTTGCGGGATTTGGTGTGTTTAAGATTTCAGTTTTAACACTTGATAAATTTAATGTGACGCATCATTGGGCGGATTTTTTAGATTTCAAAGCAGCTCTTTTATTTATTGTTTTATACGTTATTACGAATAAAATTAATAAACATCCAATTTTCTTTATTGCAGCTGGAGCTCTGGTTGGAGTTATTATTGGATTATGACCATTCAGATAGAAGGAGAAAACCTTCTATCTTTTTTTATTTCTAATAAAAAGGATTACAAACCAGTATTATCCTATATTATCTAGTTATTCATTTCTAATTGAGCTAAAAGTTATATTTTTTGTCGATTTATGAGAAATTTGTATATGAAAATATGTAAAAATACGATATATTTAGAAGAGAAAGGCATATGTGCCATTTGTAATTTGATAAGAGGTGAATTCATTGTTAAGTGAAGTTGATAAATGGAGCCAAAAGTATACATGGTTCCGAAAAATGACGGTTTGTTTTTTAGTCATTTTAATTAGTAGTGTCATCGGCTTTTTCTTGACGTTATCGTCTGCATTTATTAGTACGGCTTGTTTAATTATTAGTTTCCTGTCTGTTTTAGGGATCCGAATTGGCTTAGGTAAAATGGATGAGTTTAAATCATTATACGTCAATACTGTTCCGATGATTAATCCTGAGAAAGACTTTAAAGAAGGAAGGTCTTTAGCGGAAAATGAAGAGCTGATGTTAAGTAAAGGTGTTTCAGCTGATGAGGTTGAAGCAGCACTTGAAGCTTTAGTAGAAGAAGGACAGCAATTAACACAAATCGAAGAAATAGTGGTCATCAATGAGTCTAGTCAAATTGAGGACGTAGAAGTGACTGAATTAGAAGAAATTCAAGAAGAAACAGAAGCGACTGAATTAGAAGAAACTCAAGAAGAAACAGAAGCGACTGAATTAGAAGAAACTCAAGAAGAAACAGAAGCGACTGAAGTAGAGGAAATTCAAGAAGAGACAGAAGCAGCAAAATTAGACGATGTTCAAGAAGAATCGGCCCAGCAGACACTTTCTTTAGAGGAACAGGTATTTGAGACTATTAAAATGATTTTAAGAATGAATCATTGTGAGGTCGAGAACCTATCTTTCAAGACGGTTGGAAAGTATTTAACGATTTATTTAAAGAGTCGTGTGATGATGCGTTTGAAATTAACCGGACGTAAACATTATGTTCTAACTTATTTATCTCAAGCTGAGGTTGAAGCTTTAGGATTAGTCTTTGATACGCCGGCTAAGAGCGAGGCTTATACGAGTCGTGTTCAGTTTACATCAATTGCTGTTTTAGCACAGTTAGAAGCACAGATTGTTGAATTATATAATCGCTTAGTTAAATAAACGAAAAGCATGATCATAACCAGATCATGCTTTTTTGATGGATATAAATGAAGGCGTATTCACGATTTTAATCGATGTTTCGACAAATCGTGAGCGAATTTACGTGAACGACATGTTATATTACTAGGGTTAATAACCATTCGGATATAAAGGGGGAAAGTTTGATTAGAAAAGACGAAGTCAATCAAAATTCAATAGGGAAAATGAGTAAAATCTAAGTAATGGAGATGAGTGGGTATGCTATCATATAAGTATTTATTTGATATGGCATTAATTCTGTTGAGTACAAAAGTTTTTGGTTTAGTAACGAAAAAGTTTTCGATGCCACAAGTGGTTGGAGCCTTATTAGCAGGGCTAGTATTAGGGCCTGCGATGTTAAATGTGTTACACGAAACAGATTTTATCAAGCAAGTTGCGGAACTAGGTGTCATTGTCTTGATGTTCACAGCGGGACTTGAAACAGATCTAACAGAGTTAAAAAAGACAGGAAAAGCATCATTTATTATTGCATTACTTGGAGTATTAGTTCCTTTAGTCGGGGGACTGGGCATTGCTTCTATTTTTAATCAAGAAAGTTCACCAGAAGAGGTTAGTCATTTATTACAAAATATTTTTATTGGGGTTATTTTAACGGCGACCTCTGTTAGTATTACGGTTGAAACGTTAAAAGAGTTAGGAAAATTAAATACACGTGCTGGTAATGCCATTTTAGGAGCAGCGATTATTGATGATATTTTAGGAATTGTAGCTTTGACGATTGTCACAAGCTGTGCGGATGATTCGGTTAATATTGCCCTTGTATTAGGCAAGGTTGCCTTATTTTTTGTTTTTGCGATTGGTGCGGGCGTTTTATTTTATCAGTTTTATAATCATTGGGTCAGAGCTTATCAAAAAGATATGAGACGCTTTGTGATTATTGCTTTTGTTTTTTGTTTGTTACTTTCATTTTGTGCAGAAGAATTTTTTGGTGTTGCAGACATAACGGGAGCCTTTATTGCAGGCTTGATTTTATCGAATACACCATGTGCTCAGTATATTAATTCTCGATTTGAAACGATTTCTTATATGTTACTTTCGCCCATTTTCTTTGCCAGTATTGGAATTCAAGTAGATTTAAGTGAGATGAGTAGTGAATTATTAATATTTACAGTTATATTAGTGATTATTGCTATTATATCTAAAATTATTGGTTGTGGGATAGGGGCTAAACTTTGTCAATATTCGAATCGAGAATGTGTACAAATCGGAGTTGGAATGATCTCGCGCGGTGAAGTCGCATTGATTGTTGCCAGTAAGGGAGCAGCGTTAGGATTGATGGGTGCAACCTTTTTTGGACCGGTGGTTATCATGGTCGTTGTGACCACTATTCTGACTCCGATTTTATTAAAATTAGTTTTTAGTTCAAATAAAGAATCTGATTCTGAGCTTCATAAAAAATCAAAGTTAATTCAATCATAAAAGTGGTGCTACTCAGTAGCACCACTTTTTTAATGTTGAAGATGTAGTTTATAAGAGGTTTCGTAAAGGGTTTGATTCGTGAAAAAAGAGACGGTATAAACATCTGAAGGTAATAGACTTAAATCCGTTCGATCGATCACCCGATAAAGGTTCTCTTTTTTCAGTGCTCGTTTATAAGCGGAAGGAAGGCGAGGAATGGAATCATCCATCGTTACCAAGAAGCAATCTGTGGGAGAAATACTATAAGTATAGCGCTCTTCATTCACATTGGTTAGGACCAGTGTTAATTCATCTGTGATTTGCTCTTTCATGAGATAGGTATCCAAAAATAATACCGAATCAGTTAAGGTCATTGTTTGAATAAGTGATGAATCCAATCTTTTTTTAGTGAATGACTCAGGTAAAAGCGGCGTTTCTTTTTGAACGTTTAAATTAACTTTACTCAAACTTGAGATTGGAGTAAATTCGATTGTTAAATTTAAATCACTCATGTCTAAGGCTTCACTCGTATAGATATGATTAATACCTTCAGCTAAAAGTTCCATTTCAAATACAATCGATGACGCATCATGGGCATCGACCTCAAAGAGTTTCCCCCCTGTTTGATTTCCTTGTTGAATGAATCCAAATAAAACAAGCATCGACTCATTCATTGGCAAGTAATCGACTTCACTAATAATGCTTGAAAAGAGAGGCGGGTTCAACTCTTCTCCAAATGACCAAAGTTGTTCAATGGTCAAATCAGATTCATGAATTCGATAGTGGACGGCACGACTATATTGATTTAAATCTGGATACAATTTTCTAGGAAAAACACCGATATCGACATGATTGTCAAAAAGGATCAAATCCGTTGTTTCTGGATTTTGATCAAGGTCGGGTAAGACTTTGGCAGAATGTTGGGCAAATGGCCAAGAAAATGGTTCATTCACAGGTGTTAATAAATAAGGTTGTAAGCTTTCATTGACCTCATCAGGTGCTCCTAAAATCCATTTAATCTCTTTTTTCTCAGGATTGATTTTCACGACCATACTTTGTGAACGCCCTGAAGCAATGACCGACTGGTCACTTGAATCTATCATGGCATAATTGAGATGGAACCAATCATTGTAATCCCCTTTAATGGCTTGTGGTAGTGTTTGTTCAAAGCGGGAAACATCGAGATAATCTCGCAAATTAATAGTCTCTAACACATCTCCAGTATTGGAGTCGAGCAGATAGATGATATCTTCGATGTAGCGGTTATTTGATTTATCAGATGAATTGATTAAATAATCACCACCATCTGTTTCAACTAATGAATGATGACCAGCGCCAGGAATATACATTTGTTTTAAAATCTGACCTAAATAATTACGCTCAATTAATGCCTGATGATAGTAGTAAAAAGCAGGGACATCATAGGTTAATAACGTACCATCCTTTAGAGGTGTAACGGAACCGGATGAAGCCTTTTGAATCCAACGAATGTCTCCCGCTTCATCGATGAGATAGTGATAGTGATCATCCGATACTAAATAAAGTTTCGTTTGCTCTGAATTCGTTTTAAACTGGGTCACCTTTGGATGGATGGCCTGACTTGGTAAAGGATCGGTTTTAAGGTGAAGCGTATGCATTAGTACTTCTCCCGTTTCTAAGGTGGCCTGTAAGTGAATCGTATTCATTTCATTTGCATAGAGTCCCGTTAAAATAAGAAAGTGCTCTTTTGTTGGAGTGGGGGAGGTGTAAGTAAATGATAGTTGTGGGGTGTGACCGACCACTTCATAGCTGACGATGGCCTCTTCTTCTGTCTTAAACATTAGTAAATAAGAAAGGGGCGAATTTTGATAAGGATCCTTTAACAGATAAGGATTTTCAATGGTATAATTGCCCGCATCAAATTCAATTAACCAATCTTGTTCGAGTTGATGTTGGACTTCTAGAGGGGGTGACGTTGACTCAATAGTGATAGATGTAGCTTCACAACCAGTCAGTAAGGTGAATAAGAATAAAAAACTTATTTGAAATAATCGTGGGATCATAAAAAGTCCTCCTTAAACAAATACTTCGTTTTATTTTACTATAAAAGGATATGATATAAAAGGGATAATCCTTTTGAGATTAGGAACGGAAAAAGGGAATGTCGTTTCGTGTTTTTTTTTGTTGCAATTTACAAAGGGAGTATTTTATAATGAAAAATAGCATTTATGCAACGAGATTAAAAAGAAGAGGACGACTAAATGGTGATAAACGAAGTACCGATTCAAGGTTATTTATATGTAATTAATTATGCAGAAGGTGAAGAATCGTTATGTAAGCTTGAAATGAAAGTTTTATTTGGACAAGAGTTAACGGATAAGTATCTCTTTTCTCCAATTGATATTGATCCTTCTCGTAGTGTCTTTATTAAAGAACGTTTAACGATTTTATATCGTCATGAAACGTATGAGGGTCTTTATGAGCAAGTAAAGGCGAATCCATTAAGTTATGAAACGTTTAAGTGTCTATTCTTACGATTTAAAGGGCAAACGGTAGAGTATAAAGAACGTTTAGAACGTTTAAAACGTGTTGGCTTTTTAATTGGTGGAGAAGCGGACATGTATCAACCTAAACAACTTCTTGGATTGACGGAATTAAATGGGGAATGGTTCTTTGGAACGTTAGAGCCTAATTCCAATGAATGGGTTACTCATGAAAATAAACCGCATTCTTATTCATTTTCATTAAGTGTCCGTGTTTCACGTGCTGTGGCCAATCTAGCAGTAGGGTGTGATTTGACGAAACGAATTATTGATCCATGCTGTGGTGCAGGAACTGTCGTACTTGAAGTGTTAACCGTTGGTGGAAACATTGTAGGGAATGAATTAAATCCTAAAGTCGCATGGAAAGCGGAAGAGAACTTAAAACATTATGGTTATGAAAATGTGATTCAAATCGGAGATATTCAAGAGATTCAAGAACATTATGATTTAGCAATCGTTGATTTGCCATATGGACATTTTAATCCCATTGCACCGGAAATCCAACAAATGATTATGAATGAGGCGCGTCGCATTGCCGATCAATTAATTATTGTGACTCAAGTAAAGATGGATGAACAATTAAAAGAAGCAGGGTTTGAAATTGTGGAGCAATGCGAAGCTGTGAAGGGGAAATTTGTTCGTTATATCACGATGTGTTGTTAAATAAAAATGGATCAGAACAACGTAGATTAGTAACTAGGAGGAAAGTATGACAAGTAAGTTATTTAAAGACTCAATAGTCATTGGGTTTGCATTATTCGCCATGTTTTTTGGTGCAGGAAATTTAATTTTCCCACCGTTTTTAGGAAATTCGGTAGGGGATCAATTCGTCCCAGCCTTATTTGGATTTTTATTAACAGGAGTGGGCCTTCCTCTTTTGGGGATTTTAGCCTGTTCACGTGCGGAAGGATCGTTTGAAAAAATAGCTTCTCGTGTTGGACCACGATTTGCGATGGTGTCAACGGCCATCTTAATTTTAGCGCTTGGTCCAGTGATTGCTATTCCACGTACGGCTTCAACAACGTATGAATTAGGAATTGTAACGTTATTCCCATCGGCTAATTCATTGATCACAACAGTTGTGTTTTTTGCTGTTTGCTTATTCTTTGTTTTAAAACCAACCTCAATTGTTGATGCAATTGGAAAATTTTTAACCCCTGTTTTATTAATCGTGTTAATTTCGATTGTCGTAAAAGGAATCTTTATGCCAATTGGTGACATTGCTCCGCTTGGGGTAGAAGGGACGTTTGTTTCATCGTTTAAAGAAGGCTATCAAACGATGGATGCGATTGCAGCTATGATTTTTGGATCGATTGTCTTAGCCTCAGTACGATCAAAAGGATATAAGGATCATAAGGATATCTCGAAAGTGATTATGATGGCGGGAATGATTGCCGTTTTAGGATTAGCCATCATCTATGGTGGTTTAATGTATTTAGGTGCCCAAACTTCAGGTCTTGAGCATGTATCATTTACGCGCACTCAATTAGTCATGTATATTGTGAAGGAAGTATTTGGATCATTCGGAACTATCTTCTTAAGTATTTCAGCCATACTCGCTTGTTTGACGACAGCAGTTGCCTTATTAAGTGCTAGTGCAGAGTTCTTTACTAAGCTCTTTAAGGGGAGTGTTCCTTATGTAGCCAATGCTATTATTTTAACGGTTATCAGTGTGTTAATGGCAACCAATGATGTCGATTCTATTGTAGCATTAGCTGGGCCGGCATTAGATGTGATTTATCCACTGGTAATCGTCTTAATCGTCTTAACTTTAATGGGACGCTTGGTGAAATCGGATCGAGTGGTCGCGTGGACGGTTTATGTCACATTAGTGGTTAGTCTTTTAACAACGCTAGTACCAATGATGAATATCTCAAGCCTAACAGCCTTAATGACATATTTACCACTTCATGCCGCAGGACTTGGATGGATGATTCCAGCTATTTTCACGTTTATTCTGGCAACTGTTTTAACGAAATCAACGAAATAGTTTAAAGTCCCTCCTGTCAAACAACTTGACAGAGGGACTTTTATTTTTTATGCTAAATAAGTAAGAAGCCGTGATTTTTGTACATCATAAAAAAATTTACTGCCTCTATAGTCAGTCTTTATTAGGAGGTTTTATGATTTTAAGTCTGATGTAATCAATATAGGTTATAGATAGAGATGAAGAAGAGGTGGAGGAAATAAGTATGAAACAAAAAGTTAGATTTGGAATTATTGGAACTAACATTATTACCGATCAATTTATTCAAGCAGCATCTCATTGTGAAGCTTTTGAATTAAGTGCCGTTTATTCACGTACAGAAGCACGTGGTCAAGCGTTCGCTGCCAAATATGGGGTGAAACATATATTCACAGATCTTGAAGAGCTTTTAACGAGTGATGTAGTCGATGCGATGTATATTGCGTCTCCTAATGCCTTACATGCGAAGCAAGCAATCATGTGTTTAAATTATCAAAAGCATGTATTGTGTGAAAAGCCATTAGCATCAAACTTGAAAGAGGTTGAAGCTATGATTGCAGCTGCAAAAGCAAATCATGTTTTGTTGATGGAAGCGATGAAGACGACGTTATTGCCAAACTTTAAAGTGATTCAAGAACAGTTGTCTAAGATTGGAACCGTGCGCCGTTACTTTGCAAGCTTTTGTCAGTATTCATCACGCTATGATGCCTATCGCGCTGGAACGGTTTTAAATGCCTTCAATCCTGAGTTATCGAATGGTGCATTAGTCGATATCGGTGTGTATACTATTGCCCCTATGATTGCGTTATTTGGAGCTCCTTTAGCCATTAAGGCAAGTGCTTATCTGTTAGAATCTGGTGTTGATGGAGAAGGGTCAGTGATTTTTGAATATCCACAAATGCAAGGAACCGTTATGTACTCCAAAATTTCAAACTCATCTCTTCCAGCCGAAATCCAAGGTGAAGAGGGAAGTATCATCATTGATCGAATTAATCAAATGGATCAGGTCACGATTCATTATCGAAATGGTGAGGTGGAGGAAATAACATTACCGCAAGTGGAGCAGAATATGGTTTATGAAGCCGAAGAATTTATTCAGCTCATTTTAAATCAAAAACATGAATCAGCAGTGAATTCATTTAAATTTTCGTATGAAGTCATGCGAGTATTAGATGAAGTTCGCTCTCAAATTGGGCTCGTCTATCCAGCTGATTTAAAGGAAATTGATTAAGAGGTGATGAAACTGAAGCAACATTCTTTACTCGCCTATATTCATCCAACGAATTTAGAACAGTTAGAGCGAGTATCCCAAGAGATAACTTTAAAAAAGGGTGAAACTTTATTTCGACAAGAAGATATCGCGCATTCGATTTATTTTGTTCGTGAAGGAACATTAAAAATATTAAAGACGTCATCGATGGGACAAGAAAAAATCTTTTCTTTATATCAAGGTGGGCAGTTTGTTGCCTTAAGTACGTTATTTAATCCTCCTCACCGTTATCCTGCTACAGCCATGGCTGTTGAAGAAACGATTGTGGTTAAAGTTCCACGTGAGGCGTTAGAAGCGGGAATTTTATCGACTGAAGTAGCAACGCGAGAATGGTTTAAACAACTCAATCGTCGATTAGAAGGTGTTCAACAATTATTAACGGACCAAGTATTCATTGATGCGAAAGAGCGATTTAGAAAATGGTTACAACGCTTTACTACTGCCCATATGTCTTCTTCAGACGATGTCTTTGTAAAAATTCCTGTAACTAAACAAGAGATTGCTGATTTACTCAGTATTCGCAGAGAAACATTTAGTCGCCTGTTAGGGGAACTAAAAGAAGAGGGATTGTGTGAAGTCAAGGGGAAAACCTTTAAAATCAATCGTCAATGGTTAAGTGGTGAAGAGTAGTTCGAAAAGTCGAGCTACTTTTTTTTATTTTTTCCCTGAATGTGATGTACCTCACATCTTTTTAAAAAAGCTGACGTTATAATGAAGCAGTCATTTAGATTAAGAGGTGAGAGTTATGGAAATGAATTGTAATCAATGTCAAGAAGCGGCAAAAGGGATCGGATGTACGGTCTTTGGTGTTTGTGGAAAATCACCAGAATTAAGTGCCTTAATGGATACATTTATTTACTCGTTAATTGGATTATCATCACTTGCGGTGGAAGCCAAAAAATTAGAAATTAATACTGAAGAAATTGATTTATTTGTGATTGAAGGATTATTTGCAACGATTACAAATGCAAACTTTGATGAAGAAGAATTTGTCTCACGTATTCAAGCAAGTATCAATTATCGTGAACAATATAAAGCATTACTTCAAGAAAAAGGAATCGTCTTACCATCAGCAGCTATTTATGAACTAGACGTCAAAACAAAAGAAGAAATGATTCACAAAGCACTTCATTTAGCAATTCATCAAACAGCAGATGAAGATATTCGTTCGATTCGTGAGTTAATGTTATTCGGATTAAAGGGATTAGCTGCTTACTTATCACATGCTGAAAAATTAAACTATAAAAATGAAGCTTTATTTAGTGCAGCGCATGAATTTATGGCTTCATTAGTAAATGATGAATTAACACTTGAGCAATATGTTCCAATGACATTAGCACTTGGTGAAGTTGGAGTTCAGGCGATGGCGTTATTAGACGAAGCTAATACAACGACATTTGGAAATCCAGAAATTTCAACTGTCGAGATTGGAGTAGGGACACGTCCAGGAATTTTAATCACAGGACATGATTTACACGATTTAAAACAATTACTTGAGCAAACAAAAGATCAGGGGATCGATATTTATACACATAGTGAAATGTTACCAGCTCATTATTATCCTGAACTTAAAAAGTATGAGCATTTAAAAGGAAACTATGGGAATGCTTGGCATTTACAAACAAAAGAATTTGAAACATTTAATGGACCAATTGTGTTTACAACGAACTGTTTAGTGCCACCACGTTCTAATTCAACTTATATGGATCGTGTGTATACAACAGGAAATACAGGATATCCAGGATTTAAAGTAATTCCTGTGTTAGAAGATGGAACAAAAGATTTCTCAGCTGTGATTGAGCAAGCTAAACAATGTGTAGCGCCAACAGCGATTGAAGCCGGACAATTAGTGGGTGGATTTGCTCATCATCAAGTCTTAAGTTTAGCAGATTCAATTATTGAAGCAGTAAAAGGTGGGGCGATTAAACACTTTGTCGTAATGGCCGGATGTGATGGACGTCATAAAGAACGTCAATATTATACAGATTTTGCCCAAGCATTACCGAATGATTCTGTGATTTTAACGGCTGGATGTGCCAAATATCGTTATAATAAATTAGAATTAGGAGATATCAATGGAATTCCACGTGTGTTAGATGCAGGGCAATGTAATGATTCATACTCATTAGCTGTCATCGCCTTAAAATTAAAAGAAGCGTTTGGACTTGAAGATATTAATGATTTACCGATTGTTTATAATATCGCTTGGTATGAACAAAAGGCAGTTATTGTCTTATTAGCGTTATTATCACTTGGTGTGAAAAAAATTCACTTAGGGCCAACATTACCTGCATTCTTATCACCAAATATCGTCAACTTCTTAGTTGAAACATTCGAAATTGGTGGTATCTCAAGTGTTGATGAAGATTTAAAAAAGTTTTTATTAATCAATGAATAATTAAAAAACTGAAGGGAGTTATAAGTCTCCCTTCAGTTTTTTTATATTAAGTTTCTTGTCTTAATTAATCGGCAGAAGAATCACATAATAATAAACATCGTATAGTGTCATATCAAATGCATGTGATGAATAGTATCGTTTTTAGTAGCAACTTGTCTCGGTAACTACCGCGGAGATTACTATTTAAAAATAAATAATAATGAAATTGAGCATCTTCGATGTAGTGGACAGATAGATCGTTACTAAATAGACTAATTTATTTGGTCCTTGAATATACTTCGTTGGTGAAAAAATGACTCTTTTTATGATTTGAACTTCCAAAAGTATTGAATGAATCGTTAAGATTTCCCCATTCTTTTTGCTATGTTTATCATAATTTAAATAGAATTTAAAAACCGGAAAAAAGTGTAAATATATATGGCGAAATATAATTCATATTTTTTCTATATGTAATCTATAACAAAAAATCTAAAAATAACTGATATTAAACTATTTTCTATGTTAAGATTCCCGTTGAAATTATGTTAAAACCTTTTAGCCTTATATAAATATATAACATATAACAGGATTGCAAACAAAAATAAAAGGTAAAACTTCACTGTTTAAAATAACGTATGATAGATAGCGAAATGCTCATAATATTGTCGAAAGAAAGGTGATAATTATGGCTAAAAAAGGAATGCGACGTCCTGATCCAAGTGAGCCACATGGAACAGAGAGCAACAAAAAAAATAAACATCCTAAAAATGATATGCCCCCTGTTCCTGAGATTCAAGGAAAAGCAAAACATGGGCATGTTAAAGCTGGACGTGTTTAAAAAAAATGTCTATCCGATAATCGGATAGACATTTTTTTATGATGATTTTAACGTGACATTCCCGTTTTCAACTGTGATTCTTAAACTGATTCGCTTTTGTTCGTGCTCAAATTGAATGGTTGCGATTTCTCCTTCTAAATCAATAATGGTTCCATCACCGAATCGTTGATGATGAATCAAGACTCCAATTTGATAAGCTTTTAAATCAACAGAGGTGGTTAGGTTCATGGATTTCAGTTCTGAAATCGAGCGTCCACTAGCCGTTCGTTTAGGCTGTGGTAATGATTCAGTTGCTGACTTTGGATAAAGAATTTGATGAACATCTTTTACAAAAACGGAACGGTTAAAAAGCATGTTGTGCTTATTGGCAACGCTCAGAATTTGAAGCTGATGGCGAGCACGTGTCATGGCGACATAAAAGAGACGGCGTTCTTCTTCAAATTCTTCTTCCTCGTGTAAGAGATGCTGATTCAAGGCACTTGATGAGGGGGTAATTCCATCCATACAATCGACTAAGAAGACGGTATTAAATTCTAAACCTTTAGATGCATGAAAGGTTAATAGGTTAATAGCAGGCATCATTTGCTGAGAACTTTGATGACTCAGCTGATACAGATGGGACAAGCGATTTAAAAACTCATGAAGGTCACCAGTTTCTGAGGCAATACTTTTTAATGTTTCAATGACGGCAAGACCTTGGGTATAAACTCGTTCTTTCTCGTCTTTAATAAATCCTCGTTTCGTTAAATAGCTTTCATAATCGAGCGTATCTAAGATAAAGTGAATGCCTCGTTTAGGAGGAAGGTCTTTAAGTTTTGGAAGATTTAATTTGAATTGTCTGATTTTATCACGCTGAAAGGCGGTTTTGAAAGCGACCTGACGTGTCAAATAATCTAAATAAGGACTTTCGCTTTGAGCTAAGGTTTGTTGAATGACAGAAGCAGACAAATATAGAATTTTAGCGATACGTTTAAAGGCTTCAGCATCTCTTGGATTTAGTGTGAGATGAAAGAAAGCGACGACATCTTTGACAATCGGATGAGTAAAGAAGGTAAGTTTCCCCTCTTGGAGTTTAAATGGAAGTTGGTGACGCTCAAGCATTTCAATCAACGAAATCGCTGAAACATTTTGACGATATAAAATGGCGACCTCATTTAAATCATCGATTGCTTTTAATTGTTCAATTAAATATGTAAACTGTTCTTTTTCAGTTTGAAAATGATGAAGAACCGGCACAGAAGAAGGGGGATTGGGAGTTTTAATTTCTTTTGGATAACGATCATGATTGTGACTAATAAAGGTTGATGACATCTCAACAATATTTTGGCTTGAACGAAAATTTTCCGTTAAATAAATAATTTGTGCGTCTTTGAAGGTTTGTTTAAAGTCAAGTAATTGCTTAGGGTAAGCCCCACGGAAGGCATAAATACTTTGATCATCATCGCCGACTAAAAAGAGGTTGTTTCTAGGAGTCGCCACTAATTTAATGAGTTCGTATTGAATTTTAGATGTATCTTGTGCTTCATCAATTTGAATGTGGGTATAGCGTTGTTGATAAAAGGTACGAAGCTCATCCTGATGAATTAAAATTTGATAAGCGGTTGTCAATAAATCGTCATAATCAAGGAAAAAGTTAGCTTCTTTTTTTTGTTCATAAGCTTTATAAACTTGAATAAATAACTCCACTTCATTTTCGACGTACTTTTTAATCTCCTTTGTCTGATGGGGCTCAATCATTAAGTTTTTTAATAAACTAATTTGCCCTGTTATCGTCTCATACTCGTCATCACTTAAATAGCGCTCGGATTTCTCAAGATAAATAGAAGCAAGCAGTTGTCGTTTACTATGTGTCATTTGATTAGGGGTATCAATAAATTCATATCGTGTCCCACTAATCTGTTCAAAATGTCGGATGATATGAAAAGCAAAACTATGAATGGTTGCGAATTTGACGTGATTTGCTAATGATGGAAATAGAGATTTAAATCGGTCATTCATGTCTTTCGCAGAGGCTTTTGAAAAGGTTAGAGCCAAAATTTGTTGAGGGGAAACGCCTCCTTTAACCATTAGATTTGCTAAGCGAATCACTGTGACAGTCGTTTTTCCGCTACCTGGACAACTAATCACACAGATTGGACCATGTAAAGCTTCCACGGCGTCTTTTTGAGAGGGGGTTAAGGTCATTTTAAAATGATCGTATAAATAAGATGTAAGTTCATCGGCCATAAGACGCGCCTCCTTTTAAAAGTGTTAAACTTCTTTCATTATACAAGAAGTTTCAAGATTTGACTAATCACGGCGTAAAGAAATTTAATCACTCAAAAAGAGGTCCCAGTGAATTGTTCTTATAATATGATAAAGTAGGAAAGAAGGTGAGGATATGGCTTTTTGGAATGATTTTCAGAAAACAGTTAGTAAAACAGCAGAAACAGGAATTAAGCATACAAATAAGTGGTTGGAAATTGGGAAGCTAACGATGTCGTTGAATGCGGCAAAGTTAGAGTTAAATGAGTTGTTTGAGCAACTTGGAGAGTATATATATGTAAATAAGGTGAGTGATATCACACATTCAGATACTGTTCAAGAACTCTTTCATCAAGTCTCTCTTCAAAAGTCAAAAATTAGAAAAATACAAATGCAAATCAATCAAGTCAAACAAATTCGAGCGTGTGAAAATTGTGGGGCGGAATTGGATGAAAATGCAAAATATTGCCCTCAGTGTCGTGCGCCTCAATCAGATCAAATTGATTGGCATTTATAAATAAAAGCCCTTCTAAAGAGAAATAAATCTTAAGAAGGGTTTTTTAGATGGATAGAGGTGGAACAATTTGTCGAAATCAAGTATAATGATGGGTGCTTATGGAGAAAAAATAATCAGAGGAGGAGATTAGATGGTGATTATTAGTATCACGTTGATTATATTAATCGTCGCAGGGTACTTCATTAAAAAGAATTTCGATATTAAATGGGTGATGTTTGGAAGCGGGATTGCCTTGATGGGAAGTGCTATTTTACTTAAAGTACCTCTTTTACCTGAGGAAAGTAGTAGTGGCATTGCTTTTTTTGATATCTTTAAAGTCATTGGGACATTATTTACGAAACAGTTAACAGGAGCCAGTTTTATTTTGATGCTTCTGTTTGGATATACAGCGTTTATGAAACAAATTGGAGCGAATCAAATGACGGTTCGGATGTTGAGTCGCCCCTTATTACATTTAAAATATAAGGCGTTATTATTACCGTTATTTTATCTGATCGGAAATGTACTCGGATTAATTATTCCAAGTGCCTCAAGTTTATCTGTTTTATTAATGGCCACGGCTTATCCAATTTTAGTCTCAGCTGGGATTTCGCCACTTGGGGTAGCAGCTGTGATTGCGATGTCAGCAACGATTGCTCCCACCCCATTAGGAGCCGATAATTTATTAGCTTCTCAAGCTTTAGACATGACAGTGACAGATTATGTTTTTAATTATCATGCGAAAGCCTCTATTCCAATTATTTTAGTTTTAGCGATTGTTCATTATGTCTGGCAACGTTATATGGATAAAAAAGAGATAGCGTTAGCAATTAATCAGGAGATGTTAGTGAATCAAGAGGAAAGAAGCACGTTCAATACTCCACGTCTATATTCAATCTTACCCATGTTACCTCTATTATTAATGGTTATTTTTAATGTCTTTTTAAAGAAAGATAATGTCGGGATGGTTGAAGTTACGCTCTGTTCGTTCCTCTTTAGTATCTTCTGTGAGATGGTTCGGTTGAAATCAGTGCAAAAAGGAGTTCAATCGATTCAAGTTTTCTTTGATGGAATGGGAGTAGGGTTAACGACAGTTGTGATTCAAGTCGTAGCAGCATTAACGTTTGTGGAAGGATTAAAAATTATTGGTGTTATTGATTTGTTAACTAATAGTATTAATCAGCTGAGTGGAGCAGGATTAATTTTAACGTTATTCTTCTGTGGATTGGCTCTTTGTGTCGGATTATTAAGCGGAAGTGGATTGGCCCTCTTTTATGCATGCGTAGAATTAATGCCGAGCTTTGCAGCGTCTGCTGGGATGAATGCGATGTTACTTGCTATTCCGATGCAGTTTGTCTCTCATTTAGTAAAAAGTATTTCACCTGTATCGCCAACTGTTATTATTATTTCATCCATGATGAATGTCTCGCCTGTTGGATTAATTAAACGTACTATTGTACCTGTACTTATTGGAATGCTATTATCAATTATCCTACCGTATCTCTTATTTTAGTACACCGTGAAATGCTTAGTAATTAAGGACAATCAGTTACATATTTCACCCGTTTTCATATAATGCAGTAAAGAAACGAATGAAGGCTGTACAAGATAGAGGGGGGAATCCGATGCTTAGAGTCAATCGAACCTTTTTATTTGTTTATAATTTATTAGTTGCTTTAGCGTTCTTATTGCGTTATGTGATGGTTGGGCCTATCCTATTTAATCAAGTTTGGTGTTATTGGATGGTTCTAGTTGCGATGGCGTTAGTATTATCGTTGCTAAATTATGTAACATTTTGTCATCCGACACCACTTGAGATTGTCGCTTATCATGTCAATCTTATTATGCGTCATCCTATTGATCAAGGTGAAGATGAGGAGTATGATGCGCGTAATAAGTTATATTTATCTGAACGTTTTATAGAAAGCTCTAATTATAAATTTTTCTATTATGAAGACTGTTGTGCTAAAACGAATCAATATCATCGTATGAAAATTAAATTAGCTATTGGTGAACAAACCTTTAATAAAGCATCCATTATTATTAAAACGATGGATCAACAATATATTCGTTTTAATATGATTAAAGAAACAGATTATTCGCTGTTGGCCTTTTTATATGAGTGGGAAATTGATGACATTGACTATAGTGATCAAACAACATTTGAACGAATGGTCAAAGGTCAATAACGTGAAAGAGTTAGTAGAAAAGTGGTTCTACTAACTCTTTTTTTAATAGGAAAAAAGATATGAATAGTAAATACATTTAATGGGAATAGTAATAGAATCATTATTTAGGGGGCACTATCATGAAAGTCATCTTCTCTTTAATGTTAAACATCTATATTGATTATCGGATAATTCCGTCTCGTTATTAAGAGAGATCACCACTTGGTTATCTCTTTTCCTTGATAAACAGGACGCTGTTCCTAATTATAGCTTTGTCTGGTGCAGGGAAGGTGTATTTGTGATGGGGTTATTTCTCCTTTTAGTGGTCATGACCACTTCTTTTTATAATAGGCATTTGAAATCATCTTCAATGGGGAAGGTGATAAAACCTATTCAGAAGCAGTATCTATTTTATACGTTATTACCAGCAAGTTTATATAAAGTTACCCGTCTAAGTTGTTTAGGGATCAGGATGGATCATTTATTGTTTAATGAACAAGGCATCTATTTAATTCAAAAATTGAAAGGTCAGGGAATATTGAGTGGAAAGGTAGAAGATTGGTGTTTAAAGTTCCTATCTCCAACCTCATCTATCGAGAAAACAATTAAAAATCCGATTCCTGTTTTAGAGTCAAAGGTTTCACTTTTAAAAGAATTACTTAAGCTTTATGAGATAAATTTAATGGTTGAAGGGTATTATTGGTGCTAGTATAGTTTTATGGACACACTTAAGTTAAGTCGTTACAATAGACTTAATAAAAGGATGTGTCTGTATGAAAAAATATAATGCTGAATTTAAATCAATGATTGTTGAACTTTATAAAACTGGACGTTCAGTCAAAGAACTTAGTCGTGAATATGGTGTATCCGAAGTCACTATCTATAAATGGATTAAACAAATTTCTCCTATTACCTCAATAGATGATACTGATATCACACTTGAGGAGATTAAGCGCATGAAACAAGAGATGTTACGTTTACAAGAGGAAAATGAAATCTTAAAAAAGGCTATGACCACTTTCCCTCATCGGTTTCCGTTTTGGGAGAGTTTTTACGAAATTGATAAAATTTTTACATTCTCTTTTGTCTATATAAATGCGTCTTATTTTTCTTATTATTTTTAAGATAAAATGAAGTTAAAAAATATGAGCTTTTTACATACAAAGATGCAACTTGATGAAGGTGTATTTTTGTGTTATCTTAAACTAATTAATTCACTAAAATGTGTAGCAGATTAATCACAAACAATCGTTCGCAAATAACTGTGAACTTAAACAGTTAAGGTAATAAAAAATGGAAAAAGTGTTGATATTTATTTTAAGCTTCTGATTTAACATTAGAATTTGATGCTGAAGGTTGGGATTGGCGTTTAATTGTTTCGGATTCTGTTGTGTCTATCATTGAGGAAAAAGAAGGATATGCTTCATACGAGTTCAACTTGTCAAAACTTGAATTTGCCAAACAAGTTTATCAAGATTTTTCAATTAATTTAGAAGATTGGGCGCGTTGGCAAGAGTGCGAAGAGTTTAGCAAAGAAGAACTGGACTGCCAACGTCAATATTTGACTACACAATTAGGAACCTTAAATGACTTAATTGATGTGTACTCTAAACAATAACATTGTGTTTAGATAAATCTTGATGTTTAAAATAAAGACTTTTTTCAATTTTGGTGACGTTATATAAAAAAATCCTGATTAATGCTCTACAGTTTCAGTTTTTGAGTTGAAAAAATCAAATTACATTAATTTTTGCAAAGAAAAAAGCAGCCATTTTTAAAATGGTTGCTTTTGTGGTATTATCAATGTTTTTAGACATTTTAAATCAAATAAAATGTTATTTTTCACACCTGTTTTTACGTAGTTAAAAATTGTGGTAATAAATTTATTACCGACTTTTTTATGATTGTAAAAATGTCTTCAAAAATGATTGTAATTTTTAGGGATGAAATTATTATTTTAAAAAATAACTATTCATCTATCGGAAAATTTAATTTTATACAAACACCAGTAATTTTTTTCTGTTTTTTGTCATTTATTTTTTACAACTATTATTCCACTATATTATC
This sequence comes from Turicibacter sp. T129, assembly GCF_025594975.1. NCBI lineage: Bacteria > Bacillati > Bacillota > Erysipelotrichia > Erysipelotrichales > Turicibacteraceae > Turicibacter > Turicibacter sp. T129. The sequence continues at coordinate 88,913 of NZ_JAMQUU010000028.1, forward strand.
CTTAAAATGTAAAATTTATTTGTAATTAGTGAGTGAATCACTGTTTACTATATCAGAGGTTTGCATAAGTCTAAGTTAGTTGACAGAGTGTAGAGTAGCAAATTATAATTAAAAGTAAAATTAAGGAAATCTTAAGGAATTGTGCACCTTTTTCTTAAGATTTATTCTTTATAATAAGTATTGTATAAAAAATGGGTATTCAATAGATTAGATTTGAAAGGAAGAAAGACATGAAATCTAAGTATGCGAAAAAATCATATATACAGGTAATATGTTTTGGTGCAATTATTGGTCTGATTACTGAATTATTGAATTTTTATCCTAATGATAATTTATGGGGTTGGAGTTCTATTGCGAGCTCTTTTGGCTTTTGGATATTCTCAACAACATTTGTGATTTACTTTAGTTCTTCTAATAAAAATGCAATGATAAATACCTTCTCATATTTATCGAGTATGTGTATTAGTTATTATTTACTACAAGGTATCATTGATTTTTGTACCCCAAATGTAACAGTTGATAATTTTCTCCAATGGGACCATTTATTCCACTGGATTGGTATATCTGTTCTTTGCGGACTTGTAGCTTATGTCTTGTTCTATTGGAACAAAAAGGTAGTTTGGGGTAGTGTGTTGTATGCACTTCCTGTTGCGGGTATGTTAGTTGATACGATTAACAACTGCATGAAGTTCTACTATTCGCAGACAAATTTAGTAAACAGCATTTTGGGTATTATATTTCTTCTGGTTATGTTCGTGGTACTATTTAAGAAAGCAGATAAGAAAGGGCTATTTGTTTTTGTCTTAATCGTTGTTGCGTTAATTGGCTTCATACTGTTCCCAACGACTTCTCAAAGTATTACAATGGAATCTACTATCACTTGCGAATTAGGCGGTAAAACTGTGGTGTTTTACATTAAAATGAGGGATGATGGTAAAATATTAGAAATTGAGGGCGACGAAACAGTTTATAAGGAAATAGATATTCATTCCTTGAAAAATATTCCAGACGTAGTCCATGCATTGCAAGACTATTACGAGAGTAAAGGTGGGTCATGGAATATGGAATAAATTCCAATATATCAAAAAAAGCAGGACCGAAGTCTTGCTTTTTTTTTCGTTCCTGAAAATAAACTTAAAACACCCTGAAGTTATTGTTGTTTAGGATTAAAAATAAAATAATTTTCAAAAAAAATACTTATATTATCGAGAAAACATCCATCCTTCGAATTTAAAAAAGGTCATAAATTATGAGAAATAATATTAATTTATTTATCAACTAATCGTCCAACATAGCCAAAATTTAAATTATCATTAAATTTTATTTTAACTTTTTGGGGTTAAAATTTCTCTAAAATATCTTGGATAATCAAAAGATATTTTTGTTCCAATATTCCTTAATAAAAGTATTAAAATTTATAGGGCAAAAATTAATGTAATTTAGTTTTTTCCCCAAAAAAAACTGAAACTGTTGATTAATGCTATCAGGATTTTTTTTGATTCTTTTATTTACTATTTTACAGTGAGGATGACTTAACTTGCTTGAGTATCTTCAAGCACTTTGGCTACATTTTGGAATTTCACACTATCAGTTCCGAAAAGTTTTTCAATTTCTGATAACACGAATTGACTTCTATGATAATCTAATTGTTCTTTTTGAGTTGAAGTTAAATTTTGAACGTCAATAGGACCAAAATCCATGCCAATCCCTGCAAATTTATCAGTTTCTAAATCAAAAAAAACGGTGATCTTCTCTCCAAGATAAACAGAATTTGTTTCTTCATCGTAACTTGCATTGATTTCAGCTTCTATTAACGTCTCTTTTAACCAAAAATCAAATAACGTGTCTGAAGTAGATAGTGATTCTAAACTTGTAGTGCTATCTAAATCAGGTGTTGTTTTAATCCCTAACAACAAACCACATCCCCCTCCGATTAAAAAAATTGTCATTGATAATAATAACTTTTTAATCATTTTAATCCCCCTCTGGTATCGTTTACTTAATTATATCACCACAAGAGATCATTTAGTCATTCGTCTACAAAACCTTCTAAAATAAATGGTATATCATAGCAATATTCTGTTTCCTTACAGTCTTAATTTTGATTTCAATAGCCTCTGATAGTCTGATTTAGTCCAGAATCTTATTTAAGCGAATTAGATACTTATCGTCGTCTTTAAATAATTCAAGGGCTAATTTTAAAATTCGAATTTCATTTTCTTTTTGTCGTTTTTTGCGATAAAGAATAATTAAACGATCATATGGAATGTTTTGATTACATTTCTTTTGAAGACATTCCTCATAAATAACAATCGCACTATCTATTTCACCGTTCTCTTCAAGTTTTTTGGCAACAATAAATTCTTTATCAAATGCATGTACTGACTTAGATTCTGGATGATTATTAGATGCAATACTTAAATTAACTTTTTCCGAAATATTAGTTTGCAATACATCTTTATTACCTCGACAATACTTATAGACTTCATGACAGACATAACAATCATCTTCTGCTAAATGACTGTTATACTCAAGTTTTAAATACTTTTTCAATGTCGGTAGATTATACCGTCTGACTTCTTTCATTTTTTGACGAGCTAATCTAAGCGTATCTATGTAGATAAATGTTCGTCCTGACAAATTTAATCGTTGCATAGCCTCTATTAAAAAACTTAAATCAAAAGAAGCATTATGTGCCACAATCACATCCTCACCAATAAAGTCAAGTAACTGAGGTAATAACTCCTCTAATATTGGAGCTGATTGACAATCTTCAATGGTAATAGAAGTTAACTCTGTTACCTTTGGCGGAACCACTGTCGTATTGACAAATGATACAAACCTACTGACCTTCAAATCATTTCTATAACGAATAGCTGCCATTTGAATAATGTGACAATCTTTAGGATTAAGCCCCGTAGTTTCAAAGTCTAAAACCACATAATCACAAGGATATTCACATTCTTTGGTGATTTCAAATATGCGTGAAGGTATTATATTCCTCAAAAATTCTCTCCTCCTTTTCTTTGTTATTCTACTTAAAGTAAACAATGTCCTTAATCGTAAACACCTTATCAGTTATCCCTAATCGTTGAGCAGGTGTTTTTTTATCATTAAACTTCTTATTAGTTAGACAGAAATTATAATATACTCGCAAAATAGTTACTGCATAATGAGCATATTTAGGATTGAAGTTTGCATAAATATATGACTTTCCATCTCCTCTTGAAGTCGTTAAAGGTCGTTCTAACACTGAAATACTCCGATGTATTTTTTGAAAGAAATCGTCAATAGAACGCATATTAGCATGGGACATGACTTTAGCTAATTCTTCTAACTCCATCTCACGAACATCTGTCATACAGGTTAAGTAGCGAAATCCTTCATCAATTGCGGGATAAGGGAATTGAATAGGATTTTCTCCTTTATACGGATAAAATACACCATCAATCACCTTCTCTTCGTAGAAGTCATGATAAGCTAATTGCTCCTCTAAATGAGCGCAAATTCGCTGATTTGTATTTAGATGATCATAACCCCAATCTTGTGCCCATTTTTCAAATTCTCTTCGTTGCTTCATCGCAACTGCAAAGGCATCATTTCTTGTTAAACTTTTATCAACTTGACAACCAATAACATGGGACTGTTTCGTCTTTAATTCCTCAGCAAAGATTCTAAAAATAGAAGTTTGAATCGTCATATCCTGGTCATTTATAAAATAATATTTCTTAGCTTTTAAAGATTTCTTTAATAGCCACATATGAGCCATACAGGTATAAGTAGGCTTTACATGTAATCCATCCACATAGTTCTTCTTATCATCAAAAGAAAAACGCTCTAATTCATACTCTTCCTGTGTTTGTGTGTCCATTTTAATGGGTGGTTGGGGGGCATACTCATGGCGTAGTCGTTCATTTTTACGAATGTAATATAAAGTATGGTCACAATGATAGGTCATTGTATCTTGTTCAATTTCATCTAACTTTACGTTATAGTCATAAGCAAAATCAGTCCGAAAAACATAACCACTTTGTACATCTGTTGTCGCATACATATAAGTTGTTGGTAATTTGTTTTCCTCTCGATTTCCTCGCGTACCATTACTTTTAAGGCGTTTATAGTTTAAGTTATACATAAAGGCATCTGTATTTAAATATAATGAATCAAATTCCTTATTCTCTAATACTTGCGTTTCATGGCGCTCTAAAAATTCCAAACACTTACGATAAAGCCATTCTAACTTATGATAATACGTGCTGGCTCCAATTCCATTTTTACGAATGGTTCCATTCACAGGAGTACGATTAATCAAATCTTCGAACAGACTTAGTAAAACATCATTTTTCTGTTGACCATATGAAAAAGCTCGATTTTGTTTAGGTTGTTCGCTGGTTTTCTTTGCACAAGTCTTACATTTATATACTTGTGCCCCAACCTTACTAAGTCCTTGCTTAGTGAAACTTTTAGGGTGAGTTTTCGGGGTATGAGAGTAATTTGGACACTCTTCTTTGTGATAATCAATAACAAAAACATCAGGAACGACACTATTGATAGCTTCTAAGCGAGTGATTTCTTCTGCAATAGCCCAGTTGCTAAGTAAGGTCGATTTGTTACCTAATGAGGGTTGAAAAGGGCTACAACCATATACTGTACAATCAATTAAAGAATCATTTTTTGTACTCACTATTTTATAACGAGAAGGCTTACCTTTTAAGTCAGTAAACCTTTCTTGTTGTAAACCAAAATTAGGACAAAATGGGTTGGTACAAGTATTAAATTGAATTTGATACTGATTATCTCGAACTTGAAAAGTAACCGGCCTGGCCCATAGTTTACGTTCTTTTTTAGCGAATACCCCAGGAGGTAGTATTGGATATTCTGTTTGGCGTTGAGCTACCTCATCAGGAGTAAATAATGGCTCAACTGAAGCTTGAATATCTTCTTTAGTTGCAAGCTTCCTCATATGGTTCATCTTCTAACACCTCATCTGTATGATTTTCGAATAATCTTTGTTGTTCTACAGTCAAATGTTTAAGTAATCCAGATTGAAGAAATTTTTTAATACTGCGTTGTTCACTTATCCATTCTACGAAGTCTGTATCCTCCTTTAATATCTCTAAAAGAAAATGATCCAGCACTTCACCTTCTGGATAATTAGTGTACTTACTATATAACTCAAGAATAAGACGACTTGATTTTAGAATGGCATATTCTTCACTAACCGTATCAGGTCTTTTTGGTTTTAATAGTTTCATTTTTCAAATTCTCCTTTTTATACCAAGAAATATTTTACATTTCAAAGATAGTATAGTAAAATAAAATTGTCAAAAATAAATGACAAAAACAAGAGAAAAATTTCGAATTTTTGTACACTCTTATTATGAGATATTATTAGGTGATTTATCCGAAACTATATTTTTTTTTCATTAATAAATGTGCGTATTTTTGTAAACAAAATTACAATGATTTTTACATAGATTTTTGTAATTAAAATTGTTAATGTTTTTGTAGACATAAGAAAAGCGGTCATAATTTTATGACCGCTATTTTATTAGATGCAAAAAGTGTTACAAAAACTCATGTGATTTTATATAAAAATCTTAATAAACATTGATAATACAACAAAAAACAGCTATACAAAAATAGCTGTTTTTTTAGATGCAAATTTAAGAACAATTTTGTAAAAACTCTCCCAAAACGGAAACCGATGACTTTCCCTAGCAGTTGGGGATAGATTGCCGTTAGCAATCGCCAGGTGACCCATTCACGAGAAAGTAACTCAATCTGAATTATGTCAGTTTATTGATCAACATCATCAAGAACATGATATTAAGCAACTTTATGAGGTCTTAAGTGTCCCAAGAAGTACTTATTATCAATCGAAGCATCAAACTGAATCTAAGTGGAAACGTGAAAATCAACAACTGCTTGAACGAATTAAGAAGATTTATTTTGAAAGTAGCCGTCGATATGGTGCTATTAAGGTACACCGTCAATTGAGTAAAGAAGGATTCTCTGTTAGCTTGAAACGTGTTCAGCGATTAATGAAATCAGGCGGTTTAGCTTCGATTATTCAAAAGAAATATACCCCCTATAAACAATCTAAGGAACTTGTTTTAGAACGTGATAACATTCTAGAACAGGATTTTTCGACGACTTCAATTAATCAAAAATGGGTATCCGATATTACTTATATTTACGTTCAAAAAGAAGGTTGGTGCTACTTAGCTTCAGTGATGGATTTACATTCAAAGAAAATTATTGGTTATCATTTTTCTAAGCAAATGACAACAGACATTATTGTTCAAGCTTTAAAGAATGCTTATGTTTCTCAAAGACCCAAAGGCAAGGTTATACTTCATACTGATTTAGGGACACAGTATACCAGCCAAGATTTTAAAAACTTAACCTCAGAACTTAATGTCATTCAATCTTTTAGCCGTAAGGGATGCCCTTACGATAATGCTTGTATTGAATCATTCCATGCCACTTTAAAGAAAGAAGAAGTGTATCAAACCACATATGTGACGTTTGAACAGGCTAGAATGGCCTTATTTCAATATATTGAAGGCTGGTATAATCGCAAAAGAATTCATGGTTCCATTAATTATTTAACACCAGAAGAATGTGAGCAACTTGCACGACAAATTGCTTAAAAACTTAACTTTTTTGTGTCCAAAATATTGACCTAGATCCATATGTTTATGATGAACAACAGCTTTGTTTACAACTAAGCTCCGTATCGCAAAAGTTAAATTTTATCAAAGAACAAGAGCTTCAATGTTTTTTTAAACAACTCTCAACAAAAGCAACTTCAAAAACAACTTTGAATGATGATCAGCTTCAACGTATTTTTTCTTTTGTGATTTCAATGCGTTATGTTGAATATTTAAGAGGGTTTTACAATGAGCTGAGTTTAGTTGATAAGGTGCACTTATCGTCTACCTTAAGCCGATGTTCAAAGGAGTTACTTGCATTTTTTGTCAGTCCTAATTCTTTGACAATTCAAAAGATACAGCAGTTTAAACACAGATATTTAGAAGTTCCATCTCAACGAATACATCAACTGCAAACGAAATTATTTCATGAATTAGAAAGGTGGGCGCTAGCCCATCCTGATCTTGAATTTATGAGCTTCAATGAGAAAGTGCTAACTTTTTCTGAAGGATTTCAATTCTCGCACTTAGACCGCAAAGAACCCTTTGTCATTTTACATGACTCATAACTCTTCGCCATTGTAAGCTTTAAGAAATTATGGTTTAATTATCCATATTAATTAAATGAGGGAGAGGTAAATATGATAAGTATCCGCTCAATGGATGCAACTGATTATGAGAAGGTTGCCAACATCTATCAACAGGGAATTGATTCTAAACAATGTACATTTGAGACAGAAGTACCAACCTGGGAGAGTTTTGATCAAGGACATCTTCAGTATCCGCGATTAGTAGCAGTTGATGAACAAGGACAGGTCTGTGGATTTATCGTCTTGAGTTTAATGAGTTCAAGACGATGCTTTCGAGGAGTTGCCGAGATTAGTATTTATTTAGATCGAGCTTATACAGGACAAGGGATTGGAAGAACCTTAATGAATGAAATGATTACTCAATCAGAAGAAGCGGGGATTTGGAGTTTATTTTCTGGAATTTTTCCAGAAAATAAAGCAAGTATTGCACTTCATCAACGATGTGGTTTTCGAGAAATTGGTTATCGTGAGAAAATGGGAGAAAGCGAGGATGGTACTTTTCGAGATGTTATCTTTTTTGAGCGTCGAAGTCAGATCATTGGGTAGATGATAATTTTGTAATTTAATCTATCTTTGAGTTTCGCCTAACATTTAAACGCATATAGTAAAGTAGACAGTTAAAGTGAGGCGATACAATGGAATATGGTATTAGTGGTTATCAAACTGATTACCGATTTATGAAAAAAGAGGTGATTCAACTTGCTCATGAAACGGTTCCGTTAACGGGAACTGAACAAGTCGATCAAATTTATTTATTAGGAACTAAAGAGGATGATAATTTAATTTATAGCGATATTGCATTGGTTGTTGAAAATGGAGCAACTGGAGAAAAAAAGTTTTACCCAATTCCAACTTCAAAAGGAATGGGGGGCGGGATAGATCTTGTAGATTTTACGCATGATGGTTTGTTAGACGTGGGGGTCTATATTTTTAGTGGTGGAACCGGAAGTCAAGTCGATTATTATATTTTCTTTAATCAAGGTAAGGCAGTACAACTTGGATTTAGTAATAAATTATTAGAAGAAAAATTTAAATTTCAAGTCACCTACTTACCTAAGTATCAAGTCGAAATTAAAAATTTGAATACAAATGAGACAACTATTTTAGATTTATCAAGACGGAGTCCAGATTATTTAGAGGCGATTTACGATACGCAAGGGAATTTAAAAAATCCATTATTAGGGGTTGTCGCTCCTGTCAGTGATTCAAATCCAATCAATAGTAAACATTACTCTCAAGGTCATGATCTGATTTTAACCCAACGAATATTAGGCCGTTCACATAATGATACGTTAGGTTATGTTCAATCATACATAGGGTTTGATGAAGGAAAATATTATGTCTATCGTACGCTAATTTCACAATAATAGGCGATTTAACTAAAAATCATGATTAAAAGTTAAAAAAAATCAAATACTAAAGGTCAGAAACTGTATTTTATATGGGAGTGATATGGATGACAATTGAAGCCTTTGTATTTGGAGCTATTTTTGAAATGTGTATTACTTATTTAATTTTATGTGAATTATTTTTTTAGATATGAAACATTAAGTCATGAAAAAAACATCATCTTAACTAAGAATGATGTTTTTTTCATCATTAGTAGGTTGATAGGATAAGGAATCCGTTAGTAAAGCTAAAATTAGCATTCCAATGAATAATGGAAATAGATTTGATAAGTTAGCCAATTGGAAAAATTGAAGATTAGCATCAGGGGAGGATATTTTATTAATGACATAGAGGTAATGATTTAAGTTTGGGTTGATGGCTTTTTTACATTGAATTCGTTGGATTAAGTCTAACTAAAAGTCAGGTGATTGGTCATTCTAACCTAAGGTGAGATAAGTTTCATTTCTAATGGTTGCAGGAACAGCCCCATGTAATCACATTGTTTTCTTACTAAGAGATATGGGCTTACTTGAGGGGCTTCAATAGTTAAATAACTCACCATAAGGGCATGCTTCTCGAGCAAAAGTTTAAATTTGAATATGACGCGCACTAAATATTTCTTCGCTAAAAGTAGGTAAATGAGCCTTAAGTTTTACATTGGCTTGTGCTTGTGTTTCAAGTATTGGATGAAATCAACAAATGAAGCTAAGTAATAGTAATAGCCTGTATTTTTTAGATACATCATAGAAAGCCCTCCTACACCATACTGTGTTAATTGTAGCATGTAGATGTATTTATGCGAAATATTTCCATAAAAAAGAAGCTATCGATGAGATAGCTTCTTCTTAAGTGACAGTATGGTGGAGTAAATAGTGTGATGGTGTATGAGATGTTGGTAGTTTTATAAAGTGATAAAAGGATTATTTGTTAGTAAAAGGTAAAGAAATAAATAATGTATGAAGTATAATGGCTATAACAATGGATTAAAAGTGTTTAAAAGATAGAAGTTTAAATAAAAATTTAGTAAGGATATAGGAGAATGATAGGTAATGTATGAATGTTTATGTTTAGAAAAATTTAATCAATTGTTTGATTGTGTCTACTGTCCTTAATCGACTGAGGATACCGGAAGTGATTAAGTAAATAGATTTTGTTAAAGTGTTGTAGGAAAGTTGGATATTAGACTGAATTAGGAATGTTTTTAGGATGTATGAGTGATTTGGTATCCTCAATATACCATATGAAAATAAAGAAGAGTTGTCTGTGTTTATGTCATCAAAAATAAAAAAAACACCTTAATCGGTGTTTATTGTTCGGTTTGGTACCAATGGCCGGACTCGAACCGGCATGAAGTAAGCTTCGGTGGATTTTGAGTCCACTGCGTCTACCAATTCCGCCACACTGGCATTTACAAATTTATTATATCATATCTTATAGCAGTTGCAAGTGTTTTTTTCAAAAAAATTCCAATTGTGAACGGTAGTATATCATTGTGAATGAATTCCTAATGTAAATTTTAATTAGAAAAAAAGTAACTATTCAGCCACC